>JAUXEH010000299.1 GCA_030620655.1 Candidatus Aminicenantota bacterium
GACCCGGCCCCATGTGCTGCAGTCCTCCCAGAATGCCCGGCAGGTCAGCGCAGCTCCCGAGGAGTCCGATGACAAGATACTCGTTCTTCCCATTGACCGAGATCAGGTCGGCCAGGTGCCTGCTGACGAGGGCGTTCCGTGCCCATCCCCTGTATTTCTCCTCTTCCCGGGTCAGGACAAAGGCCTCGTTTTTCACGATGTCGGAGCCCAGGGCCTCGAGCTTCCCGATCAGCCCTTCCTGGATGATGCTCTCTGAGGCCCCGAAGGGATTCCTGACGATGACTACCTTGACCGTTTCCCCTGATCTGTATTCCTGGGCAGGGATAAAAACCGGCAGCACGCATAAAACACCAGACACGATAATCCAAAGCCTGCTTATCATTTTCTCATCCCATGGTGTCTGATATTTCCTATCATCTGTTTTTTATCCCCAAAACAGCACCCTCAACCAATCTGTTGGCGGCCCGCACAGAGATCTCTGCCGGATTCTCGGGCATGGAGGCGATACCCAAAGCCGCAGCCTTCGGGTACTCGAACATGACCGCCAAGCAGGCTGCCAGTTCTCGGCTGGACGGGCCGCCTTTGACCGGCCGGGGATGCCCGGGTATCTCTGCGGGATCGAGCACGGAAAGGTCGACATGGACGTAGATGATATCCGTCAACCGGTTCAGCCGCTGCATCTGGGTTTCGATGTTTTCAGAAAGGTTCCTGATTTGATCGACGGAGATGGTCTCGATAAACGACTCGTCGATGTGGACCTGTTCATAAGGATTGGTGTCACGCACTCCGGCCATCACGATGTATCTGGTGGATAAGGGGGGATCCAGGCCGGCCTGCAGGCGAAGCGTGGTACCGCACCTCCCGGCAGCCACAGCCACATTCATCCCTCCCATGTCCCCTTCTATGGTTATATCCGGAGTATTGAAAGCCGCTCTGGCATCGATCCAGACCAGGCCGACCCTCAAGGGCTTCCTCTCTCCCAAGCGCGGCAGCCCGATGATATCGCGGCCGCGGCTGTCTTTGAGCGGGTCTCTCTCCGGCCCCAGGTGCTGCAGACCGGCCAGCATCCCGACCAATGACTTGCTGCCGGATAAAAGCCCGATTATGAAACACTCATCTTTATCATGGGCGTAAATGATCCGGCCGAGGGTCCGGTTTGTCAGGGATGCCCTGTTCCATTCTCCGTATTCCCTTTCCAGTTCCGGGGGCATCTTGACCTCAGTGATGTCCACGATCTTGCAGCCGGATTCAAGGAGAAGCCTCGTGAGACCCTCGTTTGCCAGATAATCCGGGCCCTTCAGCAGTTCGGGGCCCGTGCGAGAATCCGTGTAGGGATCCTTCACGATCACGACACGTATTTTCCCGTCCTCGCCCTGGTATTTTTGAGCCGATACGGGAACGGAAACCAGGGCCAATAGGAAGAAGACACAGCACACCCTTTTCATCCTACGTGTCCTTCTTAAAAACATATGTGATTCCTTCCTCTGTGTCCAGTTCAATGACTTTTTTCAGATATTGAACTTTGCAGGAATTTCCGGCCTTGGATAACACTTCGGCCCGGTCCAGCTTGCCGTCTTCCCAGTAGATGTCGACGACGAAGCCTCCCCGGGCGCACAGCCTTTTGATGTGGCCGGTCGGCCAGGCCGAGGGAAGCGCCGGGAGCAGATCCAATATGTAGTCTCCCCTCTCATCCCTTCTGTGGGACTGCAGCAGCATCTCGGCGATCCCGCTCGTGACCCCGAAATTCCCGTCGATCTGGAAGGGAGGGTGGGCATCGAACAGGTTGGGGTAGACCCCGCCTCCGGAGTATTCGGTTAGGGCTGAACCTGTCAGCCGCAGCAGGTTGTTTATAAGCTTGTACGCTCGGTCTCCATCTTTCAGCCGGGCCCAGAAATTGACCTTCCATCCCATGGACCAGCCGGTCCCTTCATCCCCGCGCATTTCCAGGGATTTTCGCGCGGCCTCGAACAGCTCCGGTGTGTCCTCCTTGGTGATCTCGCTTCCCGGGTGCAGGCCCCACAGGTGTGAGACATGGCGGTGTTTGTTTTCGGGATCGTCTTTGTCTTCCAGCCACTCCTGGAGCTGACCGTGCCGACCGATCTGATTGGGGGCTATGCAGGCACGAAGTTCCTCGAGCCGTACCCTGAATTCCGCGTCCACCGCCAGGATCTCCGATGCTTCGATGCAGTTGGCGAACAGGTTCCGTATGATCTGGTGATCCATGGTGGGCCCCATGACCAGCCCCCCGATCTCGGGCGAGTTCGAGGGCCCGGAAATCAGCCATCCCCGGTCGTTCCTCGGGTCTTCGACCATATAATCTGCAAAGAACAGGGCCGCCTGCTTAATGATGGGATACGCCCGGTTCTCCAAAAACTCCTTGTCCTGCGTGAAGGCATACCGCCACCACAGGTGCTGGCACATCCAGGCGCCTCCGGTCGGCCAGATGCCGTGGTTAGAGGCGTTGATGGGCGCTGCACCGCGCCAGATATCGGTGTTGTGATGGACCACCCATCCCTGCGCGTCATAGTGCCTTTTCGCGGTCTTCCGCCCTGTGACCGAACAGTCCCGGAGCAGGTCGAACATGGGTTCGTGGCACTCGGAGAGGTTGCTAAGCTCGGCCGGCCAGTAGTTCATCTCTGAGTTGATGTTGATCGTGTATTTGCTTTCCCAGGGCGGCTCCATACGGTCGTTCCAGATCCCCTGCAGGTTGGCCGGCTGGGAGCCGGGCCGGCTGCTGGCGATCAGGAGGTAGCGGCCGTACTGGAACACCAGGGCGGACAGGTCGGGGTCGTTCCCCTCTCTAAAGCCCAAGATCCGCTCGTCGGTGGGTTTCTTTGCCTGTTCGGTGGTACCCAGGTCGATCTCTACTCTGCGAAACAGCTCCTGGTGGTCTTGGATATGCCTTTGCAGCAGGGATGCGTAATCGCCCTGGACCGAAGACAGCACCTGCTCACAGAGAGCAGCCGGATCCGCGCTTATATCCCCGTAGTTCCTGTAGCTGGTTGCACCGGCCAGGATCATGGTCACGGCACCGGCACCGGCGATGCGAAGCGTTTTCCCCTCCTGCACCACCTCGCCGTCGTGTTGGTAGATCTTGAGCCTGGATTCGAACCTGAGGATGCTCGGCCGGGGCACATTTCCCTCCCGAGGGGTGTAGTCCGATACCCGGCCTCGCAGGCAGATGACATCGCCTCCCGCCGCAACCTGAGATTCCTCATGGGGAGTGGTCAAGGACACTGTCAGATTCAGCTGAGCCGTTTTGTTCGAGGTCAGGCGGATGACCAGGATCTGATCCGGGAAGCTGGCAAAAACCGAACGCTTGAATGTCACATCACCCTTGGTATACTGCACGGAGGCCACGGCGGTATCCAGGTTCAGTTCACGCTGGTACGCGGTGACTCCCACATCCCCCTCGAATTCGATCCAGATATCGCCGAAGGGCTGGTAGCGCTCCTGCCGCAAGGGGATGCTCATGAACTCCTGCATGGCCAGCCTCTCAGCCTCCCGCTGGTTCCCCTCTAAAAGCAGCCGCCGTATCTCGGGGAGGTACTCGTAGGCATCGGGATTGGAATAATCCCGGGGGATGCCGGTCCAAAGAGAATCCTCATTGAACTGGATGTGCTCCTTTTTTACACCGCCGAAGACCATGCCACCCAGCCTGCCATTGCCCACAGGCAGGGCTTCCGTCCATTCCAGGGCAGGGCTCCCATACCAGAAACACAGAGCTACCGGATGGGCATCCGATTCTCCTGTTCCGGCCAATGTGCCGGAGTTTATCAGCAGCACAGCCAGAAGAGTTGGAATCAATTTGTGTCCAAGACGTGCTTTCATGTTTATCTCACCTCAACTTTCGGCTCCGGCCGCCCTGCCTGATAGCCTCGAGTTTTTCCGTGAGATGCTCTGCCATATCCGGATACCTCTCGATCACATTCGTGGTTTCCGATGGATCGGCCTCCAGGTCGAACAGGAAATAAGGCTTTTCAAAGGGTTTGCCGACCGGCTTCTGGCGCCCGCCGGACCCGCTGCCAAACACCATCTTCCATTTGCCTTCTCGCAGCGAGAAAGTCCCGTTGCTCGAGTGATGGATC
>JAUXEH010000174.1 GCA_030620655.1 Candidatus Aminicenantota bacterium
TCCATGTCAAGGATCAGCCGGTAGGCCGCATCCAGATACAGGATCGCGTTATCCAGGTCCCCCTGGTCCCAGGCCAGGAGTGCGGCCTGATAGGCGTTCAGGCCGTCAGCCAGGAGTTCGGACGGATCATCCTCCTTGTCTTCGCTTTCTTCTGCCCCTGTCCCGGAGGGCACTTCGGCCAGGAGGAAATCCTCTTGATTCAGGATCGGAGGAGGAGAGGCCGCCTGCTCCATCACGACTTGAGCAGCAACGGGATCCGGCGGCTGGGCCTCGATGGCCGGTTTTTTGCCGGAGGCACAACCCCAGACGAACACCAGTAAGAGGACCGCCAGCAGCATATAGAAAAAGCGGGTTTTATGAGGCACTTTTCTCCTGAAAAGGGGTATTTATAGCACGTCTACCCCGGATAGTCAATTTCCTCTGATACACAGAACACAATTTAGTCGTGGAACGTTGCCGGAAACAGCGATGTTTTTGGCCTCGGTTCACCCGCGGGGGTGCCGACTGCGGTGCCATTCCCAGGCCGTGCGGATCATGGTCTCCAGGTCGGAGTGCCGAGGCCGCCATCCCAACCACTTTTCTGCCCGGGCTTTGGATGCCAGCAGTACGGGGACATCCCCCCTGCGCCTGGGCCCCTCCCTATACTCGACCGTTCTGCCGGTGACCTCTTCCACCTTGTGAATGACCTCCCTTACGGAGTAGCCATGATTGGCGCCCAGGTTTATGACCCCGCTCTCGAGCCCCTCCAGTAGCTTCTGTAGGGCTAGGGCATGGGCGCCTGCCAAGTCGGACACGTGGATGTAATCTCGGACGGCGGTCCCGTCCGGAGTAGGAAAATCGGTCCCGAAGATCTCGAGCGTTTTGTCTTTCTCCAGCAGCGAACGCAGGATGTTGGGGATGAGATGGGTCTCGGGTTCGTGCAGTTCTCCCAACTCCCCTCCCGGATCGGCGCCGGCCGCGTTGAAATACCGGAGCGATATGAAACGCAGGCCGTAGGCACGGGCATAATCCTGGAGGATGGATTCTACAAAATATTTTGTTTGTCCGTAGGGATTGGCTGGCCGCAGGGGATGCGTCTCTAGGATGGGAACGTCCTCCGGGTCTCCGTACACGGCCGCCGATGAGGAGAAGATGAACGTATCGATGCCCGCTTCGAGCATGCCATCGAGGAGGTTGAGGCTGCTTATGAGGTTTGCGGTGTAGTATCTCTGGGGATCGCGGAAAGATTCCCCCACCTGGATGAGGGATGCGAAATGCATGACGGCATCACAGGGAAATTCTGAAAATGCCGATCGCACTTCGTGCTTGCTCATCAGGTCCCCTTCGATCACGTTCCGGCCCATCACCAGTTCCCTGTGGCCGGTGGAGAAATTGTCGAAGACCACGACCTCGAATCCCGCCGTGTGCAGCGCTTTGACCGTATGGGACCCGATGTAGCCGGCCCCGCCCGTGACCAGTACCCTCATGTTTTTTTCTCCTCGAGCAGCCGTCGGGCCGTCACCAGTCCCGCCTCTCTGGTTTCATACGCGTTGTCGAGCTGCATCTGGTAGAGCTCTTTCAGGAGCCGTCCCATGGCGGGTCCCGGCGGAACGCCCAACGCGATCAGGTCCCGCCCCAGGATCAGGGGTTGGATGGTCTCGCGGTTCACATTCAGTTCCTGAAACTTCTGCAGCAGCCACTCTGCTTCTTCGCCCAGCCCGGTCAGGGGTTTCCCATCCCGGCCCGCCCGGTCGGCGGCATCCAGATAGATCAGGAGATCGACCTCTCCCCCGACGTCCGCGGCCAGGCGGTTGAAGGCCTTTTTGGTCACCACGTCGCGGTTCGACCAGAGCTCGGAGGCCCGGTGATGGCAGCGCACCAGGGACAGGACAGTGGCCCGCAGGTCGTATCCCAGGTAGGAGAAGATCTTGAAGCGGTCGAACATCAGCCGAGCGAGTTTTTCGCCCGCAATGTCATGGCCGTAGTTGGTGATGATCATCCGCCTCCGCTTGAACTCCCAGGCTGCCGTGGCCGGCTTGCCCACATCATGGAGGAGGCTGGCCAGCAGCAGGGCCAGCTTCTCCGGCCGCGTTATCCCGACCATCCCGGCCAGGCACGACGCCTGATCCACCGTGTTCTTTGTGTGCTGCCAGACGCTGTGATGACCGTAACGGTCCTTTTCCGGGTGGAACTCCGAATCCTGGATGGACAGAGTGAGGGCAAAGAGCTCGGGATAGAGCTGGCGGAGCGCGCTCAGCATGAACAGCTCTTCCAATCCCCGGGAGGGCTGGGGGGAATCCATCAGGATCTTGAAGAGTTCCTCGTTGATCCGTTCGACACTGAGGCCGGAAAGGTCCACCTCTTTAGCCGCGGCATAAACATCGGGATCAACCGTGTACTCCAGGACCGAGGCGAAGCGGGCGGCCCGGAGGACACGCAGCGGGTCCTCGGGAAAGGCGGCCGGATTGGTCAGGCGCAGGATGCGGCCGGTGATGTCCTCCCGTCCGTGATAGGGATCGGTGACCGTGCCGTCCGCGAGCCTGACGGCGATGCTGTTGCAGCGGAAATCCCGGCGTTCCAGGTCCTTCTCGATGGGCAGCTCCGGATCCGCGTCGATGATGAAGTCCCTGTGGCCCCGCACAGCCTTGCCCTTGGGGATGTCTTTCCGCGGCAGCGCGATGTCATATGTGAGGTCGTCTCGCGTGAACTTTATGACCCCGAAGCTCCTGCCGACCAGGTCGACACGGCCGTGAGGTTGAAGCCGCTGTGTGATCTCGTCCACGGTGTGGTGCAGGACAAGGAGGTCGAGGTCACGCTCCGGCACCTGATTGCCCCTCAGGACATCCCGCACCCCTCCGCCGACCACAAAGACATCCCGGTCGAAAAGCCGGACAAAGAGATCCTTGTCATGAAAGGGGATGTCGAGCCTGTCCATCATGGTTCCGTGCTAGGGTGATGATAACCCAGCCATCGGAATATTTCAACGCGTCCAAGAGGGGGTGGCCTGGAAATTGTGGGGCAGTTGGTGTATTCTAGGATGTCACTCTGTGACCGAGGTATACTATGCGCAGAAGATGGTACATATGGATCGCTATGCTGGCGGCTGTGGCGTCTTCGGTTTCGGCGCTGGCCCGGGAAAACGACATCAAGATCTCCCTGGAAGAGAAGCGGGTGGAGAGCCTGAGTCCGGAAGGGCTGGACCTCGTGTTCTACATCCGGCTGGATAATGTTTCCTCCAGGGATTATTCCCTCATAGGCTACACTTACCGATTCGTGATCCAGGAGCAGGAATATTTCCGTCTCCCAGAGAGAAGCCTGGAAAGGGCCCTGCCGCTGAATCGCGGTTCCCGTGAGATGATCAGGTTACCGGTTCGCATCACCTACGACCATTTGTACCGAAGCATCGCCGGAGTCCGTGACGCAGCCTCTGTCAACTGCTACATCATGGGAGAGATGGTGTTCACTCGCGGGCGCCGCCGGGGAGGCAGCGTGCCTTTCGCCTTCAGCGCGAATTTCCCCATATTCCGGGCCCCAACCGTGGCCGTGCACTCGATCAAGGCCAGGGCTCTCACCATCGGAGGCGCGGACCTGGAAGTGGAGCTGAAGGTTGTCAATCCCAACGGATTCAGCCTGGACATGGACGACCTGGAATATGACCTGAAGCTCGGCGGCCACCCGCTCCAGCAAGGGCGGATTCGTTCCAGCGATCCCGTGCCCGCGTCCTCCGAACACATACTGTCCATTCCCCTGCTGTTCAATTTTTATGATGTGGGGAAGGATGTGCATGCCCTCCTGCAGCAGGAGAGTGTGTCCTGCCAGGTGACCGGGACCCTGTTCGTGCGTACGGAATGGGAACGCCTTTCTCTTCCGTTTGAGCTCAACCAGCGTGTTCCTGTCGAACGATGATCAGCGTCATCATCCCCACCTACAACCGCTCGGGCTTCCTGCAGGAAGCCACCCGATCCGTGCTCGACCAGGATTACTGGCAGGGGGGATCGGAATGGGAGTTCTTGGTTGTGGACGACGGATCCACGGATGACACGGCCGAGGTTCTCCGGTCTTACGCGGCGAGTGTCGCCTATGTCCGGCAGCCTCACTCCGGAGTCAGCGCCGCGCGCAACCGGGGCCTGCGGCTGACCCGGGGGGAATATGTGGCGTTCCTGGATTCAGACGACCTGTGGGAACCGCACAAGATCTCACGCCAGATGCGTTTCATGCAGGAGCGTGCCGACGCTGTGGTGGTCTGCAGCGAGGAGACTTGGATCCGGAACGGGATCTTCGTCAATCCCCGCAAGAAACACCGCAAATATTCCGGTTGGGTCTTCGAGAAATTCCTGCCGCTCTGCCTGTTGAGCCTGTCCTCGGCCCTGTTCCGGAGGCGTGTCTTCGAGGAGATCGGAGCCTTCGACGAGGATTTCCCGGCCTGCGAAGACTATGACTTGGGGATTCGTTTGGCACACCGATACCCTGTGTACACGCTGCCGGAAGCGCTCATCGTCAAAAGAGGTGGCCATGCCGATCAGTTATCGAAAAAATATTGGGGGATGGACCGGTTCCGTGTGTCGGCCCTGGAAAAAGCCCTGGAGCTCGACCTGACGCCGGAGCAGAGGCGCCTGGTCCTTTCCGAGCTTGCGCGCAAATGTCGGATATTGAGCGACGGATTCCGGAAGCGGGGGAAACTCCCCGAGGCGAAACCATACGAAAAGCGCCTGCTGCGCTACGGTATGGATCCGGGATCGGATGGTGCACCCCCTTGAGGATAAGGAAAGACACGTAGGAGGAGTGAAGATGGGAGTTCTGGATGTGATCAGAGCCCGGCGGAGCATCCGGGCCTACAAAAACGAGCCCATACCGGAGGAGGTGCTGGAACGGGTCATGGAGGCGGCCCGGCTTGCCCCCTCAGGAAAAAACCTGCAGCCCTGGAAGTTTATCCTGGTCCGGGACAGGGGCAAGAAGATGCAGCTGGCCGAGGCCTCCCGGAAGCAGTACTTCATGGCGGAGGCGCCGCTCATCATCGTGGCCTGCGGGTATCCCGACCGCAGCTACCAGCGGCAGGGGAACTACATGGCCTCCTGGCCCATTGATGTAAGCATCGCGGTCGACCACCTCATGCTGCAGGCACAGGAAGAGGGGCTGGGGACCTGCTGGATCGGGGCCTTTGAAGAGACCGCGGTCAAAACACTCCTCGGCATCCCCGACGATGTGAAGGTGCTGGCCCTGACCCCCCTAGGGTATAGGGATGAGGCCCCTCTGGACAGGGGGCGCCGGGGCCTCGACCAGGTCGTGTGCTACGAAAGATATAAAAGCTGAGGCGCGGCCTAGAACCAGTAGTTCATAGCCAGGGAGATCTGGTATCCGCTCAGGTCTAAGCGGTCGAAACCGATGAACCTGTCCAAGGTCCCCTTGGCGAAGTTGTATTTGAATTCTCCCTCGAAACTGACCCTGCTCGCTAACGGCAGTATGATGCCGCCTAGGCCCTGAAACCCGATGGCCAGTTTGTTTTCGTCCCGGATGTCTGCAGAGTAGACCGGATGGATGATGACCCCGAGGTCGATGTCTTCCCAGATTTCCTCAAAATCGACGAGGTCGCCCTGGAGCCTCGCGCTCCAAATGTACAGCCCCACACCGGCCCCGATGTAAGGGATGACCCTGTTGGCCCTGCCCAGGGGGGTGAACTTGATGTTCATCTGGATGGGTGTGATGGACACGGAATAGACATGCTGGGGGATGAAATCGACGTAGGCCAGGGATTCTCTGGGATAGGCCCAGCGGCCGTCGTAATCGATGAGCCCGTCCCAATCGAGGTATGCGCCGGACTGCTGCTTAGTGTACCCATCGACGCTGATCTGCACGGCGATCTCCCGTGTCAGGAAATACTCGTAGGCGAATCCGAAGATGGATCCGGTGTAGTCGTGCTTGTTGAACGTCATGTTCAAGAACTCAGTCTCCCAGAGCTCGCTGCCGGTTCTGGGGAAGAAATATCCGATCTTGAAGGTGACGAGATCAGAATACACCAGGCTGGGGGAAACCAACATCAGCAACATCAAAATCATACCGATTTTTTTCATCTTTGTGCTCCTCGCTTATCTACCAATGCAAATTCTATGCCAACACTCCGTCCCCTTCTTCCCAGGGGAAAACACGCGGAAGATTGTGCCCAAAACAGGTCAATTGTCCTGTTTCATAACAGATTTTACCCTATTCTCTGCGACAAAAAAAGACCGGATATGTTTTACTGATTGGAAAATGAGGTTTATTATAGAGAAACCGAGCATGAAGACTGAGATAATCCGCACAGACCTGAAAAGGGAGGA
>JAUXEH010000235.1 GCA_030620655.1 Candidatus Aminicenantota bacterium
ATCGACATTCTTTATGAATCATTCAGGTGCCTGGATTATTCACGAGGCGAGGTTGCGGCAGATGCAAGGCATGGAGCGTGAAGCTGTGGTTTACCACCGCGAGACCCGACATAACGAAGCAGATGCCGCGAGATCGGTTCGCCCGGAGGGTAAAGAATGTCGATGATTATTATGAGTTTTTTGAAGGAAATATCGACATTCTTTATGAATCATTCAGGTTTAAAGGGATAACCACGCTGATTGATCACCTTGACGGCGGCGTCCACCACCTTGGGGTCGTACAGCGTCCCCTTGTTGCTGGTGATCTCCTTGACTGCGCTTTCTAGATCATGCGCGGCGCGGTAGGACCGCTCTGAAACCATGGCGTCCACGGTATCGGCTACAGCCATGATCCTGGCTTCCAGCAGGATGTTCTCACCGGAGAGGCCGGCGGGATATCCGGTCCCGTTCATCCGTTCGTGGTGCTGCAGAACGATCTGGGCCACAGGCCAGGGAAACTTAATGCCCTTTAGGATCTCGAATCCGGTCTGGGGGTGGTTTTCCACCAGCATTCGCTCCGCGTCCGAGATCCTGCCCGGTTTGCTCAATATCTCGGCAGGGATGCTGATCTTGCCGATATCATGGACCGTACCGGTCAGGCGCATGCCTTCGACCTTCTCTTCGGGAAAGCCCATCTCCTGGGCAATGGCGGCGGCCAGTTCGGCTACCCCTTCCCCGTGGCCCGCAGCAAAGGGATCCCGCAGCGCCAGGGTGAGCGACAGCGCCCGGATCGACCCTCCCAGCGCGTCTCTGAACATGCCCGCCGTCTCCTTCTCGGCCACAGCCCGCTTTTTCCGCTCCGAGATATCGCGCATGGCCACTACGGTCACCGGGACATCCTGGTACTGCATCGAACGCACCTGGATCTCCACCGGAAACACGGGGCCCGTTTTTTTCCTGATACCAGTCTCGAGCGGTTTCTTTTCCATTTCCTTCAGATACTTTTCCACGGCGGGCCGGGCTTTGCTTTCAAAAAGAGAGGCAAATTCCTGCCCCTGAAACTCGGCAGATTTGCAGCCCAGCATGGTTCCGCTCACATGGTTGGCATCCATGATCAGGCCATCCTGCAGGATGAACAGCCCCTCGACGCTTGCCTGAGCCAGCCGCCGGCTGCGTTCGTCCTTTTCCTTCTGGACGTCATCCGCCCGCTTTTTATCCAGGTATTCGCCGACCACGTCGGCCACGGTCTTGAGCAGCCGGATTTCGCTGCCTTCCCAGTTCTTATCCTTCTTTACAGCCGCCAGCCCCATGAATCCGGTCAGCTGCCCGTTGAGCCTGACGGGCAGAGCGATCAGGGAGCGGATTTCCTGCTGGGAGAGCCAGGCCTTTTCCGCCCTGGCCTCTTCCGGCAGGCCGTTCGCGTCCTGGATAACGATGGAGGACCCGCTCTCCAGCCGCTTCATCCACCAGGGAAAATCCCCGGTGGAAAGGTTCTGGAGTTGCTCGATCTGGGAGCTCACACCCTGGGCACACCATTCGTGGGTGTTGTCCATCTTGGTGCCTTTTCCATAGACCAGGAACAGGAAGGCGCGGTCAGCCTGCCCAACCCCACCCAGCTCGGCCAGGGTGGAATCGACGGCCTGGTCGATGTTGAACACTCCCACCAGCCGTGAGAGTACGCGGTTGGTATTCTGTTCGGCGTTCAAGCGTGCGGAGAGGTCTTTCTGCGAATTCTTGTATTCCGAGATGTCATCGATCACGGCCAGCACACCGCTGATGGAGCCGTCCTTGTCGAGGATGGGATTCACGAAATGACGAAACCAGGACTGCTGCCCATTCTGGTCCTGCAGGGGTCTCTCAACCACGCTCTGCTTCTGTGTCTCCAGGCAGCGCCGGACGGCGTCGGAGAGGCCGGAATCCCGGAACACGGGGTGCGACATGATGTCCACGTCCCCGTTGCCTTCCAGGGGATCCAGTTTGAATCTTTTCAACAGATGGCTGTTGGCGTATCTGATCTTTCCCTGGACATCCACGGACAGCACACTCAAGGGGGCGGTGTCGACCGCATGCCGGTAGCGCTCGGAGTCATCACGGAGGGCTCGTTCCGCCTCCTCCCGGGCTGTTTCCGATTCCTCGAGTTCGGTGATCCGCTTACGGACATTATCCAGGTCCTCTAAAAGCCGTGTCCTTTTTTCGTCGCTCATCGGTCTTCCCTCAAATCATATTCCCGATCAGAGAAACCTCTGACCGCGCTAATTATGTCGCTCAAGTTGCCCTCATTATGGCAAATACAGGAAAAATCCGGCAATCGCCTTTAAAGATGATTCGAGGGGTGAATTTCACGGGCGGGGAAAGGGGTTGCCATTTTCAATTCTTTGTTATAAATAATGCCTATCGTAAACACCATGAAAGCCCTTCAGATCAAATCCCCGGGTAAGGCTGAAATCGTGGAAGTCCCAGAACCCGGCCCGCCCCCTGCCGGACACGTGTGTGTTCGCATGCGCGTGACCGGCCTGTGCGGCCGGCACGAGTGGAGCGTTTTCAACGGGACTTACCGGGGCTCGCGCAGCGTGTTCTACCCCGCCCGGCCCGGATTCCCCGGCCGGGAAGGGGCGGGAGAGGTCGTGGAGACGGGACCGCAGGTTGAATCCCTTCGGGTCGGAGACCGCGTGGCGCTGTGCGGAGGGGCGGGAGACCTGCATCAGGAGTATATCACCACTCCGGAAAAATGGGCCCTCAAGATAACCTGCGAGCGGCCCTGGCCCTCCCTGGCCCCTGCGGACCTGTTCGCCCGCATGCTGGCGCTGCTGAAAAGCGGGGAGAAGATCCTCCGGGCCAACGCCGTGATCATCGGGCTGGGCCCTGCCGGCTTGGCGGCACTGCTCTGGCTAAAGGTCCTGGGCGCCCGCAAGATCACGGGGATAGAGTTCGATCCGGCCCGCATGGCCGGCGCTTTGCGCCTGGGCATAGACGAGGTCATGCCTGCCTCCGACCGCCGCTCCCAGGACCTGCTGGCAAAGACCCGGCCGGAAACCGTGATCGAGTGCTCGGGGAGCCACACCGGCATCCAGGCCGCTTTGGCCCTGGCCGCGCGGGAGGCGCTTCTCTTCGGGTACAATGACTCGCCGCTCTTGATCGACCTCTCGCAGTGGATGGACAAAGGCCTGGCCGTCAAGACCCGGACCGCCTATGACTGGCTGGTCTGGGAGGAGACCGTGACCTGCCTGAACCGGAGGCTGATCGACCCCGGGGCGTTGGTAACGCACACCCTCCCCTTTTCGGCGGAATCCTATGTCCGCGCCCTGGAACTGATCAGCAGGAGGGAAGCCCTGCGCGTCGTCCTGACGTTCCCTTCAGAAAACAAAGGAGACTCAACCACATGAAAGTCAGAAAACTCCGCTTGATCGTGATCGCCCTGATCGCCGCGGCAGCGGCCGGGCCGGCTCAGCCGGCACACGGACAGGAGCCCGTCCCCCGCAGCGAATATCTAACCTATGCCAGGGATACGGCCCAGTGGGCCTGGGACAACTATGACGAACGCCTCGAGCAGTGGGAGGCGGCGTTCGACCCGGAGAACGTGTTCGGCTACCGGCCGCCGGGGGGCCTGCTGGAGATGGCCGTGATCTTCGCCCACCTCTACGAACTGGAACAGACCGAGGAGTACGCCGAGCGCGCAAAAAAGGTGCTGCTCACCTACCGCGATTTCCGGTCCCTCTATCCCCAGTGGGCTACAGACAGGCGGACAGACTACGATGAGGCCCCGCCTCCCCTCCCGGATTTCTTCACGGTGATGCGCTACATCCGCGCCTATGTGATCCTGAAGCGCTTCGACCTTTTTTCTCCCGAAGAACACACAGTCGTCTCGGAGACCATCGCCGACAGCATGGCCTATCTGTTGAGGTCGCAGGAATGGGGGACCATGAACCGCACGGCCCTGCGGGCAGAGTCGCTGGCCTGGGCGGTGCGGGCCCTGCCCGACCATCCCAAGGCCGCGGAGTGGGAGATGCTGCGCCGCGCGCTGGGGGATGACAACTGGGGGAACTGGGAGATCGAAGACGCCACCATCTACCACGCAGTTTGGCTGTACGCCCTCTGCGGCTATGCCTATGCCCAGAACAGTATGCAGGAGCTGTTCAGGACACCCGAGATGTATTACTACGCCCAGTACTTCCTCCATCTGATGAGCCCGGCCGGGATGATCCCGGACTTCGGGGATGCGCACTGGAACTCCAACTGGAACCGGTATCTGGTGTACTTCGAGACGGCGGCCGCACTCTACCGGGATCCCGAGCTCAAGTGGGCGGCCTCCACCATCGCGCGCAGGTTCATCGATTTCTCCGCACCCCGAAACCTGGGTCTGGCCTTCAACCTCATGGACTGCTACCTCTGGGGGACCGATGCTGTCTCTCCCCTTCGCCCCTCCACCCTGTCCAAGGAGGTGATGGAGGATGTCCAGGGCAAGAAGATCGTATTCCGCTCAGGGTGGCAGGACGATTCCACCTACCTGCTGCTCAATTACCGGGACGAGGGGGACGGCGGCCTCAACTTCCGCGACTACCTGAGGGACACCATCCCGGTGGAAGAGGAAAAGATGACCCACGGCCATGCCGATGAGAATTCGCTGGTGCTGCTCATGTCGGGGGGCTCGGTCCTCCTGCACGATGGGGGCTACCGCGACTACATGCCCAGCGGGCCCTTCGGCGCCTTCCGCCAGGATTATTTCCACAACCGGCTGTGCGTACGGGCCGAAAAGATCTTCATGGGCCAGAACGAGGGGGGATACCGGTACAGCATCCGGGACGCAGTACCCGGGCAGAAGGTGCTGGATTTCCTGCACAACGCCGGCTCCTACCGCATCGTGCGCACCCAGAAGGTCGACTTCATCACCCTCCCCGATTTCGACTACAGCCGCACGCGGCTCATCGATGACAACATGGGGTATACATGGGACCGCGTGATCGCCTACGTCAAGGACCCGGAGCTGTTCGTGGTGTTCGACATATTCAAGGCTCGGCAGGAGGACTTTTTCACCCTGGCCAACCTCTGGCACACACGCAAGATCATCAAACAGGGAGAGCACTGGTATGATACAGTCTACGACCGCATCCAGAAGCAGGAGCTCCCTCAAGACAAGCACCTCCTGATCGCCTTCCCCCTGACCCAGTTCCGGCTGGA
>JAUXEH010000226.1 GCA_030620655.1 Candidatus Aminicenantota bacterium
GCTCTGGGAAAAATCAAAGCCATTGCACAGCCGGTTTTCCGGAGCGCCGACGTCATGGTCGCTCTCGATATTCGGAAATCCCATGCCAGCAAGCTGCTCGAACGTCTGGCTCGGCATGGACATGTTTTGCGGCTCAAAAGAGGGCTTTGGACTTTTGCCGAAGGCCTTGAACCCTTGGCGCTTGTCCCGTATATGACTGCCCCATTCCCGAGTTATGTGTCCTTACAAAGTGCGCTTTATTACCATGATATGATCTCACAGATCCCCGAGGTCATCTACTGCGTCTCTCTGGCGCGGACAAGAACGTACGTGACACCTGCAGCGACGATTTCGGTTCATCACATTCCGGCCGGCCTCTTTTTTGGCTATGAAGAGAGAGGCGAACAGCACGTAAGGATGGCTCTTCCTGAGAAAGCCCTGATGGACTTCCTCTATCTAAGTCAGGCAAAATCCCGTCTGTTTACAGCCCTTCCCGAGGTTGAGTTCCCTCCGAAATTCAACATCAAACGGGCACAGAGTATGATACAAAAGATCAAAGACACGCGCCGGAGAACGCTTGTCTTAAGTCGTTTCAATCGGCTGCTGGAGCAGAAAGAGGACGGGATCAGAAGATCAGGTATTTCCCCTCTTCCAGGATGATCTCGCCCTGGCCTCCTTCGTAGAGCAGGACCAGGGATTTGACCGTGATGCGGGGCTGGGTGGCGGGGATGTAGATGCGGTCAAGGTGTATGACTTCCGAGGGGGAGGAAAAATCGTCGGGCCCCACCGCCCCTCCGAAGTGCTCGCTGCGGCCGAAGGCGATATGAAAACCCAGCTTCTCGTCCAGGAGGATCTTGCCCACCGGCTGGATGCCGAAATCGGCCAGCACGCCGAATCCCAACTCCGCCATGTTGCCGTAGGCCGGCTCCCTTTCCAGGTGCTCTTTTTCTGTCTGGGCGGCGGGATCCTGACCCTCAACGTCCTCGGCCACGTTTTGCTTGACATGGAAATACACCACGTCGTTGTCGATCTGGACGGGGAGGATTCCCTCTGTCCGGCTTAACTCGCCTGTCTCGCCTTCGTAGGGCACGATGTAGGCCTCACCGCTGGGAAGGTTGCCGGCCGTGCCTTTATCCGGGAAGCGGCCCGTGCTGGCGTGGGCGGTACGGAAACGCAGGTCGAAATACATCTGGAGGATGTCTCCCGTATCCACCTGGAATGTGACATCCGCCCCCTGGGCCCGGTCCAGCCGTTCCTTGAGCAGCATGACACGGCGGTTGACCTCTTCGTAATCCAGCCTCAGGGTCGGGATCATGCGGCTGGAAAAGCCCGGCATGGTGGCGGCCCGGAAACCGAACTTGGGGGCGGCCACCTTCAGGGGGGCCGTGGTGGAATACTGGGTGGGGGCGAGGAAGATCTGCGTGTTGTGGAAGATGTCATGGAATGAGCGGGCCTCCCCGGTCTTGCCCAGCTCTTCGGCCGAGGAGGGCAGCTCCTCCTTCATGATCGTGCCGAACTTCGGGAGGTCCGCGTTGTTGGAGCCCACGTCCGGATAGGCGATGAGGATTATGTCCTCCAGATGCAGGGAGGATCGGATCCTCGTCAGGGTGCGGTACCACTCGACGGCCAGGTTCCGGCGCTCCTCCCAGTCCGGGGAGTCATGGGCGGGGTCCCTGGGGATGTCCACCAGGATGCCCAAGCGGCGGTCGTCCGGATGCGGGGGGAACACGGAGCGTATGAGCTGTATCATCTCGTTGTCTTTGATCGTTTCCATGCTGACACCTCAGCCCTATTCTAGCCCATGTCCCACCGATCCGGCAAGGAGAGGAGGTGATGTTTGTAATAGACGCGATTTTGAGGCAAGATGTCGGGGGAGGCGCTCATGCAGCGAGCCGTTAATGTCCTGATAGTAGAACCCTATTTCACGGGCTCGCATGCATCCTGGGCCGAGGGGTATGCTCGTCACAGCGGGCATGACGTGAGGGTCCTTCACCTGGAGGGCCAGTTCTGGAAGTGGCGCATGCACGGCGGGGCCGTGACCCTGGCCCGGCGTTTCCTGGAGGAGGGGCATGAGCCCGATGTGATCCTGGCTACGGACATGCTCGACCTGACCACGTTCCTGGCCCTGACCCGGGATCGGACGGCACGGATACCGGCTGCCGTCTATTTCCACGAGAACCAGATCACCTATCCCTGGTCACCGGGGGACCGAGACGTGGCCCACAAGAGGGATGTGCACTACGGCTTCATCAACTTCGCCTCGGCCCTGGCCGCGGAAGCCGTCTTCTTCAATTCAGACTATCACCGCCAGGCTTTTCTGGGGGAGCTCCCGCGCCTGCTCAAACACTTTCCCGATCACCGGGAGCTGGACAGCGTGGAGAAGATCGCGGACAAGAGCCGCGTGCTGCACCTGGGTTTCGATTTCGACCGCTTGGAGGAGAACCAGCCGGAAGGGACGGCTCACGGCACTCAGGCCGGCCGGCCTCCCCTGATCCTCTGGAACCACCGCTGGGAGTACGACAAGAACCCGGAGGACTTCTTCCAGGCCCTGTATGCTTTGGCCGATCAGGGCCTAGCGTTCGAAGTGGCGGTATTGGGCGAGAATTTCAGCCAGTCCCCCGAAATATTCCAACAGGCCCGTGTCAAGCTGAGGGACCGGGTCGTGCAGTTCGGATACGTAGACTCCTTCGCCGACTATGCCGCATGGCTCTGGGCGGCCGATTTCCTACCCGTGACCTCCCGGCATGACTTCTTCGGCATGAGTGTGGTGGAGGCGGTCTACTGCGGATGCCATCCTTTCCTGCCCCGGCGCCTCAGCTATCCCGAGATCTTCTCACCCGACTCTTTCCGGGAGTTCTATTACGACGATGCTGATGATCTGATCACAAAGATGGCAAAGGCGTTTCGAGATATCGAGCACGTGCGAAAAACCAGTCTGAAGCAGAGAGTAGAAAGGTTTTCCTGGAAGACCATGGCGGTCCAATACGACAGAGCCCTCGAGTCTCTAGTGTAGTTCGGATAAATCTTAACGTCGAGGGAGAATGTAGAGCCGCCCTCCCGTCAATGCCGGGTCATCTTGGTATCCGAGCTTGTTAAAATCCATCCTTTTCTGGGCATGAGGGTAAACACTGTAGGCATGGGCAGGAAGTTCCGCCCCCATCTCCTGCCCGTGACAACGCCTGCAGGTGACAGCATCCTGGCTGTGACAGTCTCCACAGCCCAGCGATCCCCGCGCGGGAACTACTTCATGGTGGATCGAAATATACATCCGGGTTTCAACAAAGTCATAGGAACCGGAATATTCCAGGCCCACTTTGCTCATGCCTTCGGAAATCGCCCTATCCCAATCATAATGATCCCAGAAGCTGCCTTCGAACTTCGGGACAACCAGAGTGGACAGCTCTGTGTCAAAAGGCTGGATTGCTGTGTGTGCTTTAAAAGGATAGATCCGGGCTGAAGGATCTATCCGCTCTCCCATGGGCTGGTTCAAGTCGACCACATCTGATGGATCGATCTTGTCACCGATCATATGAGCCTCCCGGGTTCCGTCATACCAAAGGTATTCAGGAATCATGTTTACGGCCCATTTCTGAACCCCAATTTTTTTATCATATATAAGGTTACCCAATTCATCGTGTTCTGGGCCCAAATCTTGGCCTGCTTGAGAAAAATCCAGCGAGAGGCGCGTGGGAGTTTCTTTGGCAATGAAGGGAATATGGCAGGTCTCACATGCCACAGAACGTGTGTGGTCATCTAGATGCCGGCTGAGCATTCCAGAGATACCATGGGGTGAGGTCCCATGGCATCGAATGCACCGGACTCGGCCTTCCACTGCCGGGGATGTCATGGACGCGCCGGCGATCTGGTGCTGGGAGGTTGTGTGGCAATCCTGGCAGCGCATATCGTATTTACCCATGTGCACATCAAAATCATCGGGGGCATCGGCTAATATCGGCTCCAGGTCCCCGTGCTTGAAGTTAGCGCCACCACCGCTTTGAAAATGGCACGATCCACAATTGGCGCGTGTGGGGCGGCCCACATGTGTGGCCACGTGTGTCAGTTCAACCGCCTCCAGAGGCATGCCACCCTTGCCTTTTCGATATGTATTGGTGGTATCATGGCAAACCAGACAATCGATCTTTTTCGGGTCGGCAAAATCGAATCCCTCATCATCCCAGCCAAAACCAATATGACATTGCGCGCAAGAGGAATCGTCAGCTCCCATCGCCAGAGAGCAGTTATTGAATACCGTCTTGCGCCCGAGGCTGACATCATGCTCATGCCCCACAATTCTTGGGGAGTGACCCTGCCAGGTCCAGTGTGCGGAATTAAGGATGTCTTGTCCTACCTTATCATGGCAGGAGAGACAGTTGTTGGTCACTTCCTGAATATCAGGGTATATGGAAAGCTGGACCAAGGCGTCATGCTCGGGAGTATAAGGGTGATGGCAGGAAAGGCAGTCGACCGGAGCCATCTGAGCATTAGACTGTCCCTCATGGCAGCCGATACACTGCTGGTGATACGCCCCTTTGAGTCCCAGCCGGTTCAGGTCATCGGGCTCTCCCGGCAGCCAGTGGCAAGTCGAGCATTTTTGAACATAGATGTCCTCCATATCATGACAGGAGGCGCATGGTGCATTCGCGATTCTCACATCGAATTCCTTGTGGAATTCCTTCACATTCTCGCCTATCCGGTCTTCCTCATCCATGCTGAAACGGTGGTGGCACACTCCGCAGTTTCCATCTGTGACCACATCATGAGTGCGGTGCGTAAAACGGACAGGCTCGTAGAAGTCGGTGGCTGTGTTCAATATCTCATTGTCCAGCATGTAGAGATTGGCGTATCCTTCCGGCCGGAATAGATGCGGCGAAGGAGTCAGCTCAACAGCTGCTTTTCTCACTGGTGTGAGCTTCTTCGCCCAATCAAAGGCAGAGCTCGTGCCCGCCACGGCCTCTCTGTGTACAACTGTATAAAAAAGTACAAAGGCCAGCAGCACGGCAACGGCGACACCCCTGATGACACGGACCCAGCCTAAAGACAGGGAATTTCTCACTTGTTCCTCTTCCCTTTTGTAGCGGGCGGCACATTCCCCGCAGGTGCAGCGGTGCACGACAGGGAAGAATGTCACCACGATACGGTAGAGAAACATGAGTGTTGCCACCATTCCGACCGTGAAGAAGATCTCTCCGATCGAGGGGAAGTACTTGCTCGAAGTGAATGGGGGATCATAGGCGACCAGATAGACATTGATGCGGTTGAGTATCAGTCCGAAGATGACCAGCAGTGAAGAAAAGAAAAGGAGACCCCTGGACCTCCTTACCCAGCTTTTCGTGAATAAGAAGAAGGGCAGGACAATCCCAGCCATAATCTCGACTACAAAGGTTGTGGTGTAGACTGCGTTTCCGATAAAATCGATGCTGCCGAATCGAACCAACAAATCCCCAAACTTGAATA
>JAUXEH010000121.1 GCA_030620655.1 Candidatus Aminicenantota bacterium
ATGGCCATCGTCCAGATGATCTCCGCCGTGATACTGCCCGCAGTCTTCACACAGATGTTCGAGCCTTTCGCCGAATCCGACTTCAAGGATCCGGAGGTCCTGAAGAGGTACGTGGCTGGGCTCCTCGACCACTACTTCGAGTAACCCCGGATTTTTCGAACCAGTTTTGAGGCTAACTTTCGCTAACATCTCCGAGGTTATGATGTAGCCCACCCGGCGCAGCCATTCCTTGTTCTCCGAGTCCAGCTTCTGTTCCAGGCGGTGGTAATAACAAGAGAAGCCCGTGGAGAGAACTAAGATCAACCACAGCAGCATGCCCCAGAACGGTCGCCTCACTCCTTCTCCTTCAACGTCTCCACCAGCTTGCGGATTGCCGGCTGCTCAGCGTTGATCTCGAGGGACTTGTTCCAGGCCGAGAGGGCATCCTGGATCTGTCCCAGCTGGTAATGACACTCTCCCAGTGCGTTGAGCAGCATGGTGTTCAGGCCGTGATGCCGGACCGCCTGCCGGTACACCTCCAAAGCCTCGGCCAGCTCTCCCAGACTCTGGTAAGCGCGTCCCAGGGTGAAATACACATCATAGGGAAGGGATTGGGTGCTGTTCAGGAAAGAAGACAGGATCGCAGGGATGCTCCGGTAGTCCTTCTTGGCCATAAGCACGCGCGCCAGGCTGCGCGCATAATCGATGTTGCCGGGTTCCGCAGAATGGGCGCTCTTCAGATGGGGAAGCGCCTCCTCCAGCAGGTTTTTATGGTAGAGCTGTGTGCCCAGCGTATAGGCATAGCCGGGATGCCCGACCGGCGCCAACAGCTTGCTGAAAATCCAGGGACGCGGTATGGTGACGGCATGCGTGATATCGAACTGCTCCCCTCCCGAGAGAACCTCCTGCCCGGCGACTATCAGGGAAACCCGGATCCGGTAATGGGCAGGCTGGAAATCCGCCAGAGGAAGGCTTTCGATGATGTCCGGAAGGTCTGGATAATCCGCAGGGCGTCGGGAGAACGTCCGGTAGGGCTCGTCGTCCTTGAGCAGGGTGTAACGGATTTCCACGCGCTCCGTATCGGTCGGGTTCAGGCCGTGTATCTGGTGCGCCAGCACCAGATCGTCCTGTTGGGTGAACACGCGGTTTGCCTGGAAATAGACCTGGTAACGCCCCGCCTGAAACGGACGCAGGCGGTGCTGACTCGGGACATTGGGCCGCATGCGGTAGCCCAGGAGTAGGGAGGTCATCTGCAGCTCTTCGGACTCTCCCGGGATAATCAGGGTGCGCTCCATGGAGGTAAATTCCTTGGATACCTCATTCTTGACCAGGACCGACAGCTTGTACCGGCCTGAGATGAGGGGGAACATATCGCGCAGGCTGAAGGGGCGGTGACTGATCTGCTTGATCTGCTCCTCATCGAACTGGAGCGGGATGGTTTTTTCAAACTGATGGATCACGGTCCCGTCCATGTCCGAGACGGTTCCATTCAGTTCCAAGGTCGTATAGTAACGGTTGTCCGACGCATTTACCGAAAGACGGGCCGGCTCGATGGCGTAGTGGACAAAATAAATCCCGGAGGGATCGCGCGAGACTTTAACCAGGCTATCGCACCCCATGTAGTTCGTGGAGTACTCCACTTCCACGATGTCTTTATACTCCAGGAATTTGCGGGCGTACTGGTCCGAAGCCTCCCGTTGGGGCGTAGACTCGATTCTATTGACCAGAAGATCAGAGGAAAGAGAAGGCCGCCCTTGACGCATGCTGCCTTCGCCCGGGATCAGGCTCAGTGAAACATCCGACAGATCGGGAGCAAACTCTCTGAGCCGGTCGAAGGCGGCCATATAATCCATGGGATCGCCGTAGTAGGATGTCAGCAGCGCCTGGGGACCGTCCGCCAGGGGAGAGTACAGCCGGTACTCTCCAATTGCAGATCGCTGGTAAAACACCAGGTAAAACGCCGGAGGCAGCCCCTTGTCCGTTAAACCCTGGTAAAACCAGACCTCGGAGGGATAGACCTGGGTCTGGCCGTCGAAGCGCTGGATGCTGTTGGGTTCGCCCAGCATGGTGTAGATCCGGCCGCGATCCGTTTTCCATCCAGGCTTCGGAGTCCCCCGTCCGAAATAGCGGTCGGCGTGGTTGATGCGGCGGCGGTGTTCCTGCTGGAACTCGTTTTCCTGATTCCCAGGTGTCGGATCGCGGTGTTTCCAGAATGCTTGGATGAACAGCTCGCGCTCCCGGTCGCTCCGAAGTTTCAGGAACACCTCTCTTTCAATGGTAGAGATGATGTACACCACTTCCTCATCCAGCCACTTCCGGTGGTGCTCGGGCATTTCGGTCTCTTGAATGGGAGCGGCCGAGGTCAATCCAATTCCCATCAGCAGGATCAGCCCAGAAACAGCAGCCATATGAGGTTTCAAGGGTAACCTCCTTTTGATATTTATTATAGCTTGCTATTTATTATAGCAAATTTGTAGCCGGCCGTACGCGGAAATCCATTATGCTGGGGCCCAGCAGGATGGCGTTCAGGAACAGCTTGTTCAGGCCGTCGTAGGAGGCCCGGAAATTGGGGTCCTCCACGAAGGAGACGACCTTGCCCCGGCCGAAGGACTCCAGGAACAGCCATCCCATTCCGGCCAGGTACCCCTCCGTGTCCGGCCAGATGAAGCCGGAGAGGCGCAGCTCGTCCAGGCCGGCATAGATTCCGACGTTCCTGGCAGGGTTGTCCTCGAAAGGCCGGCAGATGGTACTGGAGCGGACCTGGGCAGCGACCGATACGGGCACGCCGTAGCTCAGGAAGCTGAGGGGATTGAGGTTGACTTTCACGATGGCCCCCGGGGTGCGCTGGGGCTGGATCCGCTTGGTCTTATCCTCGGGGTCGGGCTGGCCGTTCAGAAGCCTTGTCTGGGAGATCTTGACCGCCCTCAGCCAGGAGCTGGCGCCGGAAACCGCCACCACGGTCCCGCCGGAACGGATCCACTGCTTGAAGGCATCGAGCCGGGCGTCGGACAAAGCGCTGCCGTAGTTGCCGCTGGGCATCACGATCACGTCGTATTCGTGCAGGGCGCCCAGGTTCTGAGCGCTCACCCGAGTGAAAGGCAGCCCGAACTCCCGCTCGAAGAGATAGTGGAGGGCGCCGTAGGAGCCGGAAGACACCGGCGACCCGGTGAGGAGCGCCACTCGGGGTTTCTTCAGAGTGACGATGTTGTTGGACCCGAGATCCACCCCTTCCTCCACCAGCCCGTGGTGCAGGGCATGGGCCTCCATACCGAATTCCGCACAGAGTTCCACGAGCCGTCCATGAAGCCTCTCAGGGTTGCGGTTCACCCGGACGACCAGGGTCCCCCGGGGCCAGGTGCGTCCTCCCACCGTGAACACCTGCCGCGCCATGCGCACACGGAATCCTTCGTCCATGAGGCGGATGAGCAGCCGGGATGCGGCCAGCGTATCGAAGGGGATGAGATACACCTGGCGGGCGGGGCCGCCGTGTACGGTGCCGGTAAAACGCGGGGCTTGGGTCACCGGCTCCGTGTCCACGCTGGACAGGGAGCCCGTCCAGTAGGCATCGACACCCATGGTGAGGGGCAGGGACCAGGCCGTCACATCGTAGAAATGGCTCCTCTCCCCTTCCTTTTGCCGGCGGATCTCCTCATCGATGAATTCGTCGCTGAGCGGGGATTCCGGGGCCAGCAGGGCCTTGATCAGGATCTTCTGGGGCTGCTCCAGGGAGATGATGTAGGTGCCGGCCGGGAACGTGACCGATCCGGTCTTTTTGGTCAGGTAGGACGTCGCTCGGGCATGGGAGAATTCCCGAGTGGCCCGGCGGATCTCGATCCTTTCCTGCAGCAGGTTCTCTATCAGCTTGGCCGCGATATGCGGATCGTTCTGCGGCGTCAGCAGGATCTCCTTCATGGGGTCGGACCTGGCCTCCTCGAGGCCGATCCGGAAAAACTCGTGGAAATCCCGCACCTTTTCTTCCCGGCGCTCGGACACCACCCTCAGGGTGGCCATGGAGGTAGTGAAGTGGTGCCAGGACGCCTCCCTGAGCGTCAGCACTGTGTCGTCGTCCCGGGTGATGCTCACGCCGCGGGCCGAAGCCTGCTCGTAGGTCATGCCCACGGCGCCGTTTATGGAGGGATAGGAGGTGCCGTACCCGGGATAGAACGCGTCGAAGCTCTCGCGCGTGTAGTACCCCCATCCGAACTGGTCGAAGGCCGCGGCATTGGCCTTGGCAATCAGGTTCCACCATTTCATGAGCACGGGTTTGACATACTCGTTGTACGGGGTCATGGGCGGTGCGAAAAAATAGGTGGAGTTGGACCCCATCTCGTGCAGGTCGGCGAAGACATGCGGCATCCAGCGGTGGTAGACCTCGGCCTTCTGCCGGGACTCGATCTGGGTCTTGAGGAAGAAATCCCGGTTGAGGTCGAACAGGTAGTGGTTGGTGCGGCCTCCGGGCCAGGGACGTCCGTGCTCCACGTCTTGGGGCTGGGGATGAGAGTCGAGTGTGACCACGGAACGCACGTTATGCACGAAACGCTCGTGGCCGTCGGGATTCTGACAGGGGTCGACTATGCACACGACGCTGCGGAGGATGTTCGCCGTGACGGGATCGGTCCCGGCCGCCAGCTGGTAGATGGTGCGGATGGCCGCCTCCATGCCGGACGCCTCGTTGCCGTGGATGTTGTACCCGAGCCACACCAGGGACGGCATCCAGCCGGCGATCTCGTCCAGCTCAGCCTGAGATACCGAACGGGGATCCGCAAGCTTGAGGTTGCTTTCCCGGATACGGTCCAGCCGGGCCAGGTTATCGGGGTGGCTTATGATAACGGTGTACAGGGCGCGGCCCTGGTAGGTTCTGCCGTAGGGCTCGACGATCACCCGGTCCGAGGCTTTCTCGACCGCCCTGAGGAAGGCCTCCATCTCCCAGTAGAAGGTGTGGAGCGCGCCGAAGCGGTGTCCGATTAGCTCTAAGGGGGTGGGGATCGAGGAATCGTAGGTGCCGCCGGGGAAAAGGTCCTCGTCCTGACCTGAAAGCGTTAACGACAGCAGGACCAGGCATGCCATACCGAGCAAAGACAGACTACCGAACCGTTTCATTGCCTCTCCTTTGTTGATGCACACATGGATGGAGCCTTATTATGATAAAACCACTTCAGTTTTGCAACGCCGGACCCACCGCAAATACGGTAGGCATCGAGATCCACTTCCCTCTCCCGGACGGATTATGCATTCACTTTCGGATCCGGCTGGGATAGAATGGGCCTGCCGCAACGACGAAAGAGACATCCGTGAAGAGGAGGCGGACGAATGACCTTTAGACGAAGCTTGGGACTCATCGGCATGCTCTCAGGGCTGGTTTTTATCCTGGGAAGCTGCTCATCCACCGATTACCCGGAGGGCCTGTACGCGGAACTGGAGACGGAAAGGGGAGTGATCGTGCTGCAGCTCGAGTTCGAGAAGACGCCTGTGACCGTGGCCAACTTTGTGGGGCTGGCGGAAGGCCGGATAGAAAACGAAGCGATGCCGTTAGAGACTCCATATTTCGATGGGACCGTATTCCATCGGGTCGTTCCCGGGCACGTGATCCAGGCCGGGGGCCCGCCCCGGGAGGGGCACACCGGGCCGGGCTACACCATACCCAACGAGATCCACTCTGACCTCAGCCATGCCCGGGCCGGGATGCTGGGCATGGCCAACGGCGGCCCCCACACCAACGGCAGCCAGTTCTATATCACCCTGGGGGACCGCTCCTACCTGGACGGTGACTACACGGTCTTCGGAAACGTGATCCGGGGGATGGAAGTGGTGGAGCAGATCGCCCAGGACGACATCATCCGGAAGATCCGGATCATGCGCGTCGGGAAAGATGCCCGCGATTTCGAGGTGAGTGAGGAAAATTTCCGCAGCCTGGTGGAAGACGCCGCAAGAGCCGTGGCCGAGGCCGAGGCGAAGAAACGGCAGGAGGAAGAGGCCTTGATCCACAGCCGCTGGCCTGAGGCGGAGGCGGCAGCCCACGGTGTCCGCTTCGTTGCCCTCCAGCCGGGCCGGGGGGATAGGGCGGAACCGGATGCCAGGCTGGAGCTGTCCTACACCGGACAGACACTGGCCGGGACGCGGTTCTGCAGCTCGGCCGACGGGACACCCCAGTCCGGAGACCAGGCCCAGCCTTTCGTGTACGAGCCGGGTAAAACCCGTGTCATCCCTGCCCTGGAGGAGGCTCTAAGAGACATGCGCGCGGGTGAAAAACGGCTGCTGATCGTCCCCGCGGCCCAAGCCTACGGGACTTCAGGATTTTACGCCAGGCAGCGGGAAGGAGAGAAACGCTTTGTCATCTCCCCCAATACAACGCTGGTGTATGAGATCGCGGTCTTGAGGGTACGATGAGGTTTGAATTCCCCAAGACCCTGCTCTGTATTTTTATCCTTTCGTTTCTGAGCTCAGCCTGCATGGAAACAGAAACATTCGCCCGCCAGGACAAGCTCGGGGCTCTATTCAAGAAAGAAGGCGTGACCATCGTGGTCACAGACTCGGGCCTGGGAGGGCTTTCCATCGTAGCCGACGCCGCCGAGCGGCTGTCTGAACACAAGAGCTTCCGCAGCGTCCGATTGGTATTCTTCAACGCACTTTTTTCGAATAAAGGCGGATACAACAGCCTCAGGTCCCGCTCTGACAAGATCCGGGTGTTCGACAGCGCGCTCCTCAGTCTCGAACAGAGATACGACCCGGACCTTGTCCTCATCGGCTGCAACACGCTGTCCGTCCTTTTCCCGGATACGGATTTTTCCCGGGAATCCGAAGTTCCGGTCAAGGGGATCGTGGACGCAGGCGTGGATATGATCGCACAGGGCCTCAGGGAACATCCTGAATCCAGGGTCATCATCCTGGGAACCCAGACCACGGTCGAGGAAGGCCGACACGAGCGCATGCTGGTCCAGAAGGGATTCCTCCCGGAGAGGATCTTCCATCAGGCCTGCCCCGATCTGATCCCTTACATCGAACGGGGATACGACAGCGATGAGACCGAGATGCTCATCTCCGCCTATGCGGACGAGGCCCTGCAGAGCCTGCCCGATCCCGGAGCGCCGATCCTGGTCAGCCTCAACTGCACGCACTACGGCTACTCTCTGGACCTGTGGCGAAAGGCCTTTCTGGGCCACGGCGCCCAGCCTGTGTCTTTCCTGGATCCCAACACCCGCATGCTGGATTTTATGTTCTCTGCCGAGACCAGCGGCCGGTTCAAGGACACCCACGTCTCGGTCGAGGTGGTCTCCATGGTCAAGATCGACCAAGCCCAACAGGAGTCGATCGGGCCCTTTCTCCGGGAGGTCTCTCCTACCACCGCCGAGGCGCTCGCCGACTACAGATGGGATCCCGAGCTGTTCGAGTGGGAACCGTATGTCAAGCGGGACTGAGGCAGGGTGATCAGTCCGCGCAGTATCTCCCAGGCTTAGGAAGAGATGTGGACGCCGGGCCCCCCGGCCGTCAGTTCTCCGATGATCCAGGCCTTCTGCCTCTGCTCCTGAAGCCTCTCCAGGGTTCGGGCCGCGGATCTCCGACCTACTACCAGGATGAATCCTACGCCCATGTTGAAGGTCCGGAACATCTCCTTCTCATCCACTCCCCCCCGCTCCTGGATCTGGCGGAAGATCCGTGGCACCCGCCATGCCCCTTTGTGGATGACGGCACCCAGATCCTCGGGCAGCACGCGCGGGATGTTGTCGTAGAAGCCTCCGCCCGTGATGTGAACCATGGCCTTGACACGAGTCTTCTTGAGTAATGCAAGGACAGTTCTCACATAGATCCGCGTTGGTCTCAGCATGGTGCGGCCCATGTCCGCCTTGATCTCTTTGAGTGAGAAGACCCTGCGGGCCAGGGAGAAGCCGTTGCTGTGCAGTCCGCTGGAAGCCAGGCCGATTAGCACATCG
>JAUXEH010000059.1 GCA_030620655.1 Candidatus Aminicenantota bacterium
CGGGCCGGACCAGGCTGGTCTTCCGCGTCATCGCCTCGGCCTCTCGTTCAAGCCCCAGTTATAGCCGCGATATTGGAGCCGATAGCCTCCTTTGGACAGGAACGCCAGCCACAAACTGCAAGAAAACGCGACAATTCGACTCATTCCGAGATCAAGGATCCTCCGCAGGATGACCCGCGGCCGGCCGTGCAGCCGAAACAGTGCTCCCCGGTCCGGATCACACGCCCTAGCAGCCCTTCGGCGTTAAAATCCCGGATGTGCTGCGGCGCATCCGGGCTGAGCGGCAGGCCCAGCGCCAAGTTGAAATCGCAGTCATAGAGCCGGCCGTCCCACGCCACACAGACCTGATGCCGGCACATGAGGTCCTGAACCGTCTGACAGTTAAACCCGTTCGTGAGCAACCGCATGTAGTCGCTATGCTCGTTGTTTTTCTTCAGGCGATGCCAGAAGCGCCCTATCGGCATGTTGGTGATGGAGAGTAGATGGGAAAAGCGAATCCCGAAACGGGCGGCCAGTTCACGCCGGTAATCCGCCTCCAACCGGGCCTGGTTTGGAGGGAGGAAGGGCCCCTTGGGATTGTAAACCAGGTCTAGCGGAAGCTGTGCTTCCGACCCGTACCCCAGAGCGTTAAGCCTCTGCAGGGCGGTTAGGCTTCTCGAGTACGTTCCCTCTCCCCTCTGCGCGCACACGTTCTCTTCGAGATAGCAGGGCAGCGAAGCCACCAGGCCCACCCGGTGCTCCCGGAAAAATTCCGGCATGTCTTCCTGCCCCGCCTCCAGCAGCACTGTCAGATTGGTGCGGCACTGGACACGAAGTCCCTCATTGCGGAGAGAGCGGATAAATGCTCGCAGGTTGGGGTTCAACTCCGGGGAGCCGCCGGTGATATCCACCATTTCCGGCCGGAGCTCTGCGGCCGCCGCCACAACCTGCGTCATCGCCTCGAGGCTCATGGTCTCGGAACGTTCCGGACCGCACTCCAGGTGACAGTGTGTGCAGCTCAGGTTGCATTTGAATCCCACGTTGACCTGCAGGATCCGGAGCTCACTGCTGTGCATGTCCAGCGGGCAGTCGTTCTGCGCACGAAGTTCAAACGCGTTCACCGCATATCCCTCATTTTTATGAATTATACAGGTTTCAGTCTCCGACGTGAATTTTCCCCAACGCCTCGATTAATTTCTCCAGCCCCCGGAGGCGCTCCCGGCCCACTGAGAAGCGCAGGACCGTGCGGCCTTTCTGGCGCAGAGCATGGAAATCCCCCAGGGACTGGGCGGCGATCAATTGGGCGAAGCTGAAATCTGTCTCGGGTACCGGAAGATCTAACCCGGGTTCGTCCACCAGCTGCATAAACAAGCCTCCCGGTGGCCCGCCCTTGTGCAGCTGCCCGGTGGAATGCAGAAAACGGGGTCCGAATCCGAGGGTCCCGGCCAGGCCGGTCAATGCCTGGAGCCGGTTCCGGATCTCCAGGAGCGCTTCCCTGTTCTCAGGGGATCTCGGAAGGAAGGCCTGCAGGGTAAAATAATCCCCGGAGACGGCTGCCTCCACGAACTCATGCAGGGATCGTTCCAGCCTCCCTGTCCGGGATACATGCACTGAATCCCCTTCCTCCATCTCCCCGCCTCCCTCCAGCATGGCCCGTCGCGTCAATTCCTTGGCCAACTGCACATCGGGTTGGTCAAAAGGATGGACTCCCAGGATGGATGAGGCGAGTGCGACACCGACCTCCCAGTTGAACATCTCGGATGCGATCTCATAACGGGAAGACAGGCATATCCTGACAACAGGGTGACCGGCCTGCTCCAGATCGGCCGCCAGGGAATCAAGGGCCGTGTGATCGTCCCCCTCCAGCGTCATGAACACAAAAACACGCTCAGGAGCTGCGGTTCGCGCCGCTGCAGGGGGTTCGTCCGTGACCGGAAGGATCCCGCGGCCCTCTTTGCCTGTGCTCTCAGCGATCAGCTGCTCGAGCCAGGCCGGAAAGGCGGACAAGGAGACGGAGGCCAGGAAGGTGACCTTGTTCAGCTCCCCGGCCAGCTCACCCAGGACCGCGCCCAAAACTGCACCCGGGGCACGACCCGGCGGCGTGCCCGGGGAATTCGCCCGGGCCGCCTGTGCGCCGCATGCGAGAAGCTCCCGGATGTCCAGGCCCAGCAGGGCGGCCGGCACCAGGCCGAATGGCGCGATCGCGGAGTAGCGGCCGCCCACATCCGGGGGCGAGAGGAAGACCCTTCGAAAGCCACGATCCCGTGCCAGTGTCTCGAGGGAGGAGCCGGGGTCCGTGACCGCCGCGAAATGATTTCCCGCCTTTCCACCCGTGTCCTGGAGCCTGCGCCAGAAATAACGGAACAGGGAGAGGGTTTCCAGTGTGGTCCCGGATTTGCTCGAGACCAGGAACAGGGTCTGCTGGGGGCGGATGCGGCCTTCCAGGGCCCGGATCTCATCCGGGTGCGTGCTGTCCAGAACATGGAGCTCCGGAAAACCGGGGGCCCGGCCCAGGACGGCGGCAAAAACCTCGGGGGCCAAACTGGAGCCTCCCATGCCCAGCAGCACCACATGCTCGAACCCGTCGTGCTTGACCCGCTCTCCCAGGTCTGTCCATTCGGGCTCCTCGGGCTGCATGCGTTCCGGGAGATCCAGCCAGCCCAAACGGTCGCCGAGCTCGGGACGGGGATCGGGGAACCAGATCGTCGGATCCTTGTCCCAGAGCCTGGAGAGCAGGGAGGATTCCTCCCAGGCCGCCAGCCTCCGATCGATCCGCCCGCTGTACTCCCCCGCCTGCCATTCCAGGGGGACGCGCTTGTTTTTACCCGAAAATGGATCTCGCGAATCCGGCATCACAACCAGAAGCCGCCCTGGAGTCCGGACGCCGCCGACGTGGCCTGGAAAGCCTCGAGCACATGGGCCGGAACAAACGCCATGTTGGGTGGGCTCAGGGCAAGGTAATTGATGGTGATCTCCATATCTGTAGGGCCGAAGCCACGTTCGCTTATACCAGACCGGGAACGGCGAGTCAATGCCGCCCCTCCCTGATGGCTAGCGCCCAAAGATCTTGAAGCGCCCGATATCCTGAAAGCCACCGCTCTGGGCCTTTAAGTCCCGGTGAAAGGGGAAATAGCCTTCCTTGAGCACATGCAGCACGAACTTGTCCCCTCGAGGAACACTCAAGATGAAGAAACCGTCTTCGTCGCTCTCGGAATTCATGTAAAAGAACTCACCGCCCAGATACCGGCGCGTATCTTCGGATATGGTTTCGTCCGAAAGCTCTATCTCCAGGATCTCCTTGACCCTGTCGACAGGGACCTCAAAACGGCGGGAAAGATCTTCCGCCGACACACCGTACTCGCTCATCTGCCGCATGAGGAAGACGAGGGCCGCCGACTGAAGTTCCTGATGGAGCCGTGCGATCTCCTCGAGTGTTTTGTCGGGACGGATCACGATCACCTGGGAACCGACTCCCCTCCCCGAGTTGGCGGCCAGGATATAACCCGTGAGAAAGATGCTCTGAGCCGTCTCATCCGAATTGTAGGGACTAGTCAGCCATTCCAGGGGTATCTCGGGCGGATGGTATCCGAATTTGAACTGCGCCACAACCAATCCCTTCAGAGCCCAGGTCACGGGATGGATGTAGCCCATGTCCGAGCCTGCCAGCTGCGGCAGCGTCACAGCGGTCGGCACTCCCACCAATGCCAAATCGTTGAGGGCGGACCCGCCGCTGTTTCCCGGGGACATGGCTGCGTCGGTCTTGATAAAACCGTCCTGACCGGGGAAGCCGTCATCCCGATAATAACCCAGAAACTTGCCGTCCGTGATCGTGATGGTGTCTCCCCCTTTACCGGGATAGCCGAGTACGGCGAGATCCGCATTGATCTTCATGCCGAACGGATTGCCCAGGGCAACATAGGAAAAATCGCGGAGGTCGACCGGATTGCCCTCGGCATCCTCAACGATCTTCAGCAGGGCCGTGTCGTGTTCTTCGTCCAGGCTCACGGGGGAGGCCCGGAACTGGACGATGGGAGCCTTGAGAGGATCGTTGTCTATGAGCCGGTAGACCAGCATGGTAGTGCTGGCCCTTTCGGCTACCCTCAGGATGCGGCTCCTGGGGTCGTACTGGACCTGGTCTTCGATGGCGTAGACATGCCAATTGGTCAGGATCAGGCCCTCGGCGCTTATGATGGCCCCCGAGCCGACCGGCATGGCAATGGGCCCTTCTTCCCGAACCAGCTCTCCCGGATTCACGATGCCCTGTCCGGACGGATCGAGTATGGGGTTGCGGTACACCGAAACCTTGAGCAGATGCCCCAGCCGGACATAGGGGGTGAAATCCGAGGGGATCTCATCCGAGAGGATCGGGATCCGCCCCAGGCATAGAAGAGCCGCCGCCAGAGTCGCTGCTTTCAGGTTCCGGGGATGCATGGTTTCACCTCGTTGGCGTATCCCAGCGCACACTCCGGAGCATCTGTTCATACAGAGGCAAGCCCCGGAAAAAGTGCTCGGCCGAAGCCCGGTACACGAAGATCAGGAAACGACCTTCGAGGGGGACAAGATCGGTGTAGACCTGGATGAGCCGAGGAAACGGGTCATCCGCCTCTTCGGCGTCCTGGACGAAACTGTAGCTCAGGCGTTTCGCCTTCTTCCCCCCGATACGAGTGTCCTCGACCGTCATGCTTTCCGTTTCCATGGTCTCCACGAACTGCATGAGTTCCGGGAGCCCCTCCCCGGAGGGCGGCACATACATCAGCAGTGCTACATAGACGGGAAGGTCAGAGCCGCCCTCCCTGGAGAACAGCGTTTTCATGCGGCCCGCCAGCAGGCGGCCGGGTCCCACGGGCGCCCCGAAGGACAGCTGGGACAGCGCGTGCGGATAATAAAAAGAGACCGCCGGGTCCCGGCTGAGGTATTTAGTCCCTTTGAGCCCCTGCCCTGCGACAACTCCCGCCGACAGGAGCAGGGCCACGGCGAACAGGGCGGTGAGATAATCGAACCTCGGGCAGGAATACATCCCCTGCTCCCTTCCCAGAGAGGCCAGGCGGCGCATCATGAGGGCGCTGTAGAGAAGGACCAAAAGCGCGTAGGTCAGGGTGAGAGCGAAGGAGAGCCAGAATGCGCCTTCGAACCCGGAAACAAAGATGAAGTCATTGATCATGTGGTACACGCCCAGCAGCAACGTGCCCAGAAGCAACGCGAGCAGGGCGTTGCGGTCGACGGGGCGGCGGCAGAATTTGGTCCGGCCCATCATATGACCGATCAGGGCGCCGACCGCCGAGTAGACCAGGATGTGGGTGGCCGCAACATGGGTGATCACAAAGAGCGTGCAGTCCGGGCGGCTGACCAGATGATGGAAGCTGACGGTGAACGCCATCCCCACTCCGATCACGGCTCCGTAGACCATCCCGTCCACAGGCTCATCGAATTCCTGCAGGGGAAAGAATCCGTAGCGCAGCACGGCGTAGATCAGCAGGCTCGCCACCGGAGCCAGGACCAGGAACGCTCCCGCTATGAACAGGGAGGACGAGGCATAGAGCCATTCCCGGATCCGGAACACGGAGTGCCACAGCGGGATCGCTCCCAAGGCGGCGGCCGCCACCCCGGCCAGGAACGCGTAAACCACGTGAGACACGGGCTCCGGTTCCAGCCGGTCCTGAAGGGTGTAGAACAGCATCGCAACCAGACTCGGTACCAAAACCAGGAGGCCTAGCAGTATGAACTTCAGACCCTCTCCACCCGGGAGAAACACACGGCGGCCCACCAGGAACATGAGCAGGAGGAATCCCAGTAGGAAAAGGATATTGAAGACGCCGGTCTTCATTATCCTTCGTGTCTGCATGCCTAGAAACCCGGGAAGAGCGTGACTTGAAAGTAGGGACCCTTATCCGGACGATCGAAGGGATAGACGTAGGAAACGCCCAACACAAAATAGCCGAAGAGGTTCATGCGCAGGCCGACCCCGGCGCTGGACACAGGGCGGCGCGAGCCTCCCATGAACCAGGGCCGCAGCTCTTTTGCTCCATACCAGGCCACCCCGGTATCGAAGAAGGCCATGAAATCCATGGGCAGGATCCCGTACCATCCCTGGCCTATGCCCAGCACCTGGAAGAGCGGGAACCGGAGCTCCACATTGCCCAGCAGGATCATGTCTCCGAACAGCTGGTTGTACACCTCGGTCTCGGATGGCTGGAACGATCCGGAGTTGTAGCCGCGGATCATGTTCTCATATCCCATGAATATGGGATAGAAGCGGTTCTGGGCATCCTCCAGGCCGTAACGGCCGTAGTGCATCAGGCGGAAGGCCAGCGTGAACGGCCTCACAGGCATGAGGTACCGCCTGTAGTCGGCCAGGATCCCCACGTACCTGAGCGAACCGGTGTAGGGAGAGGCCTGGATGATATAACTCTGGCCCATGATCGGCGCCGTGGCGCCGAACAGGGAGGTGTCATACACCATCGCGGCATTGACATACGAGAGATAAAGTGTGTCCGGCGCCGGCAGGTTCTGCTTTTCGTAGAAAAGCAGGGTCCCGTCCAGATTCGAATACATCCGGGAACGGACCTCGTTCTGGAAGTCGATGGCGCGGAAGCCTCCCCATAACTCGAAACGCTGAACCTTGCTCAGAGGATAGGCGGCGAAGACGGAGGCGTCGTAGTTGACCTGACGGTAGATGATCTCCTGCTCCACATATACCGGTATTCCCTCCCACTCTCCGAACCCCCCTGCAAAACCGCCGTAGACGTAGGGGATGCGCTGCAGCGAGGCGCCCCAGTTGAGCCGTGAACGCGTGTTCTGATAGGAGGCCACGGCCGCGGTGTCCTGCACGCGGCTGGAAATCATCACCGAAGTGGCCAGGTTGTGGAATCCCAGCATGTCGCTGAAATTCAAGGTGATACCCCCGGCCGCGTAGGTCCCGAAACGGTCGATGCCCACACCCAGCGAGGGCTGGCTGATATAGTCGAGCTTGAGCTTGGCGCTGTATTCATCGATCTCGTATTCACCCTCTTCATCAAGGCCGTACAGGGGATTGTTGAGAAGCCCTATCACCTCGCTCTCCGGGTCGCTGCGCGGCGGCAGCAGGGAGGGGGAGCCTCCGTTGGGAGACGCCGGCTCGGCCCTCTTCTTCTCCAGGTCCGACGGCTCGATGGTGAAGACGCTGTATTTCCCCTCATCAAAGACGGTGTATGCCATCCGGCCCGTATCCCGGGCCACGGTGAGTGCGGGACTGGACTCCGTGATCCCGGCGACCCCGGTGTACAGGTTGGTGACCTGAGCGATCTCTCCGCTCTCCACCACCACGTTGTACACGTTGGAGATCCCGTTCTGGTCGGAGATGAAATACAGGCTGCGGGAATCCGGCGCCCACTGCGGGTTAATGTTCTTGGCGTGATCGAAACAGGCTACAGGTTTTACTTCCCCGGTCTCGACCTCCAGCACCGCCAGCTGCAGGGGGCCCATGCTCAGGAGGGCCAGGTCCGTGTTGAATCGCTCCGTAATGAAGGCGATGCGGCGGCCGTCCGGAGACCAGTCGGGCATGAGGTCGCCGTAGGGGTCGTTGGTGAGGTGTTCGAGCTTCTCGGTCTCCAGGTCGAAAAGATAGAGGTCGGTCACACCACCCGCCTGGGCGGAGAACACGATGCAGCGGCCGTCCGGAGACCAGGTAGGGCTGAGGATCTCCCCGGCCTTGTCGAATTCGACCTGTTTTACGCGCTTTTTCCTCTCCATATCGAAGATGGTGAGGACCGGTTTCCCCTTGGTGATGGCTCCGAAGACGAATCGGCGCCCACTCGCATCCCAGCTTCCGGCGGATTTGATAAACTGGAGGCTATCGAATTCGGGATCGGCAGCCATGCTGATCAGCTTCTTCTCGATCTTGCCGGTACGGGCATCCGCCAGGTACATGTCGATGGAAAACAGGTCCCGGGTAGACAGCAGCACAAGCTTGTCACCATTGGGGCTGAGGGACGGCGACACGTTGTACCTGTTGTACTTGGAGCCAGCGATGAGCATATGGCTGTCCGGGTCTACCAGGTCGGTCTTCTCGATCCACGGCTTGTACGCCTCCCGCATGGCATCGTGCCACTCTTTGGACAGGGCCTCCATGTTCATGCCGGTGACCCGCCGGATCGCGCCATCGAATCCGCCGATGCGGCCGGCGGACTTTATGATCCGGCCGACGGAGTCGTCGCCCCATTTCCCCGTGATATAGGACCAGATGGATTGGCCCCAGCGGTAGGGAAAGTAGGTGTAGGAGTCTGCCAGCTTCTTTATGGTCGGCAGTTCTTCTTTTTCTTCCCTGAGGACGGCATCGCGCATCCACATGGCGGTGTTGGGGTCGTCGTGACCCAGGCTGAGGTATTCGGCCATCCCTTCGATCATCCACAGCGGCAGCATCAGGGCCGTCGGCGCGGCTCCAGCCAGGCCGGCCGCCCCGCTGGACGTGACATCCAGCTGGAAGGCATGCACCAGCTCGTGCCCGATCACATGATCCGTGTCGGACATGGAGGGCCCCATAGGCAGGACGATCCGCCGTTTGAACATCTCGGTCACACCCCCCACCCCTTCACCCAGTTCACCGGCCACCGCCGTCGTCTGCTGGAAGTGGGGAGAGTTCGCGTAGAGTATAAGAGGCTGCCTCCCTCGCAGCTCATGCCCCAGAATCCGCGACAGGCGCATGTACCATCGCTCTGCCATGCGGGCAGCCTGCTCGGCGGCCGGCCGCATCTCCGGATAGTAGTAGATGTCGAAATGATCGGTCTTCAAGACCTTGAAATCGAACCGCTGATACTTTACCTTGTTGCGTCCGAAGTACTGGGCATCGAGTGGGGACGTCAGAACTCCGAAGAGGATAAGCAGCAGGAGCGGGAGGGATAAATATCGAGGGTTGAAAAAGCGAGCCATCTTACACTCTTGATCTATGCATATGTATGGTAAAGGATAACCGCACCGGTTGCAAATGGACCCGACCTCTCAGCGGGAAGCGGCAGGGTCCAGAAGCGCCTCTACCTGAGGGAAGAGCCGCCGCTCGACCTCGACCATCCATTCCAGGTCCTCAGTCCGGCTGGCCATGTGGAAATACCGGTCCGGCACATAATCCGGAGGGTAGGCCGTGAAGCGCGTGATCGAGTATACCTGCCGCAGCTCCCCCCAGGCCTTCTCGAACCCCTGCAGCGCCTCCCGGACCAGAGACGCGGCGCCGGAGCCTTCCGTGTCCCATAAGCCGAGAGCCAGCAGGAGCCGGGAGGAGGTGACCTGGAAATCATTTATGGCCGCGAGCAGCTCCAGATGGTAGAGATTGCGCAGCGCCAGGTTCTGCAGCTCCCGGAGCCCTTGGTCAAGGCGTTTGTATCTCTCAACCTCCGCTTCCGCCTGGGACAGCCGCTCGCTGTGGCGCCGTGTCCAGGCCCCCGGTTCCTCCGGATCGGGGAGGTCCAGGAGCGTACGGGGATTCACGCGGGTTCCCTGGCTGCAAAGGGCCTGGTTCCAGAAGTTCACGGCCTTGAACAGCTCGGCATAGAGGCCGGCGGCAGTGGTGCAGTCCGGCCCGAACTCCCGGTGCAGCCAGGCCTGTTCAAAGGCCTCCAGCGTCCGGTGCACAGGCGACCAGCTGAACTCGGCTGCTGCGATCAGGCCCCGCCAGTAGGTCTCCATGTGCGGGGAAGAATCGTCCCAGGCGGTACACAGCATCCCGTCGATGTTTTTCTCATGGGCGAGCCGGATGAAGCTCTGGATATTGACCACCCGGTCCTCCTGAGGCAGCAGGGGATGGACATTCTGGGCGGCGGTCGCGATCCAGGCCTTGAGACCCCGCCGGCCGAACCAGTCCAGCGCCCTTATGTTTCCGCCCTGGCGCGCCAGGGTGTAGTTCCAGCGCATGTAGATGCAGTCCTTGGGATACTCCTCCAGGACACTGTCGAGGATCGGCTCGCCTTGGGCCCACCTCTTTTCCAGCTCGTCCTTTGGGACGTCCCGATGCATGGTGGCCCACAGGTCCGCATACTTGAACAGCATGTCGTCCCAGAAGATGGGGATGCGGCCGTTCTGGCGGGCGAATGCGCACACCCGGTTCAGCCAGTAGAGGTTCAGGGCCAGGATCCCCTTCTCATCGGCCATGGGCCGGCAGCGGTCGCACGTCCCGATCTCCCCGATCTCATCCCCGCCCACGTGCAGGTACCGGCTGCCCGGAGTGGCGTCGAAGGCGTCACGGTACAGGTCGAACAGAACGGCATAGGTCCCCTCGTCGCAGGGGCAGAAGGCCCAGTTGCTGTCCGGGTCTTCGCGCAGCGGGAGGTACGTTTCGTGCTTGAGGATGAAGGTGGCATGCCCCAGCCCCTGCACCAGCGGGCTGATCTCGATGTGGCGTTCCCTGGCATATCGGGTCAACGCGGCCATCTCATCGATGCTCATGGACTGTGGGGCCCCGACCTCCGGGCGCCTGCGGTACCGCAGCTTGTCCTCGAACTCGAAGATGACGGCATTGATCTTGTACCGGGCCAGCCGGTCGATGCTGTCATAATAGTATTTCATGGTGTCCAGATGGTGCTTGACATCGATGTGGACGGCCCGGTACTTAAGGGCCGGCCAGTCCGTGATCCGGCAGGAGGGCACGATCTTCCCCCCATTGTCCCTGGCATCCTCCAGCAGCTGCTGCAGCGTCTGACAGCCGTAGAACAGGCCCGCTTCCCCGCGGGAATGTATTGCCGCTCCGCCTCCTCGGACGACCAGCCGGTATCCTTCCGGAGACTCAGGGAGCGCCGGGTCCTGTGAAAGGGACAGCGTCAAAACACCAGTCCGGGCTTCAGCAGGGGCTGTGGACAGGTGGGAAAGGAGCGGCGGGAGCACCGGTCTCCGCTGCCCTTCCTCCAGGCAGATGGTATGAAGACCCGTCCACTGTAATCCCTCTCCTCCGAGCAACGCGGCCTCGCGGGGCTGCGGCAGGAGCCGAAAATGCTCCGGCCAGACTGACAGAGGGCGGGGCTCCCGGCAGCCCGCAGCAGCCAAGACCAGACAGGACAGGCTCAACGCCACGCAACGCTTCATCGGCTCCCTCCTCTATTCACCTCATATTCCAGATGTACATCGTGGCGGAAGAAGGATTCCAGCCTCTATCTCTGGATATCCTTCAGATCCAGCTTGTCTTTCTTGGCATATCCCTCAGGGACGGTGTAGGTGCCGGCCGGAGGAGTCTTCTTCACGATCTCCTGCACCTCCTGCCAGGACTTCACCTCGTTGCCCATGGCTTCCATGCTGGTCTCGGTCTTGATCTGAAATCCCTGGATCTTCATCAGCTCGTTGAGGGAATCTTCGCCCAGATACATGGTGGCCTGACTGATCTTCGGCAGCATCTTCTGAGAGTAATCCTGCCAGTCGAAGGGCACGTCCTGGCTGGCCCAGATCGTCTGCTGCATGTTCATCATCATGAATTTCATCGACATCTGGTAGCCTTCGCATTCCCATTCTCCGATCTTCTGCTTCTCGCCCGTAGCGGTCACCGTAACGTTGATGTTTCCCATCATCTGCATCATCTGAGCAGGGAAATACTTCTCCGGGTCCAGCGGCAGGGTCATCTCCACGTAGCTCTTGTTCTGATGGTTGATCCAGAGCATCACATCCTTGCCCAGATCGATGACGATCTTCTGCTGCGGCATCTCGACCGCCATCTTGTCATTCCCCATCCACATGTGGATAACATCATCCTGGGCGGGCTGTTCCCGCCCCTGCATGGAGAATGCGTCGGTATGAGAGACCTGTTTGATGTAGATATCGGCCACCAGGGCAGAGGTTCCGAATGCCAGCACGATCAGCATACATATAAAGGATTTTTTCATCTGTCCTCCAATCTCCGATTCTTCCGCGAGGGCTTTCCCCGGTACCAAAGAATCACGAATTCCTGCTCTCGCGGTAATGATACGGTCAGATTATAGGGGTTTGCCCGAGGCATGGCAACACCGGCTCCGGACCGGCACACATTTCCACAACCGTGCTAAAGAAACAGTCAGGCAGGCTGAAACGTCAGCCCGGATCGTCCGCCCGGATCGTTCGCCCGGATCGTCAATCCCGATCTTGAGAGCCGCAGGGGAAGGA
>JAUXEH010000316.1 GCA_030620655.1 Candidatus Aminicenantota bacterium
CTCCGATGAAGGTCCTGGCCGCTGCCGCCGACCGCTACCGCGTGCTCCTTCCGGATGGGCAAACCGGGTATGTCGCACCCGACAGGATCGAACCCCTGGGAGAGAGCCTCCAGACCCAGGCGGCGGCACGAACGCTCTCGATCACAGAGTCGCCGAAAATGGGTTCTGTCGAGATGGAGCGGATCCTCCCAGGGAAGATGATCGACATCCTCGCCTATTTCCAGGACTACTGGCTGGTCCGGACCAATGAGGGCCTCACCGGTTGGGCAGCCGCCCCGCCCCCCCCCCCCCCCGGCGGCAGGCTGCCGGATCCCAGCAATCAAGACTGAGATCTTTTTTCAGACATCAACCTTTTTCGCTGGATCGCGTATATATATATGTATCGGATTCCGATATTTATTGAGAATGCACCAAAGAGGAGTTCAAAGCCCATGAAAATGCTGTCTCGAGCCGAGGAGATCATCCTCCTGGCCATCCTGCGACTGGGAGACAACGCCTACGGGATCTCGATCCGGGAGCTGATCCATGCTTCGACCGGGGGGGAGTGGTCCCTGGCCCAGATCTACGATCCGCTGAACCGTCTGGCGCATAAGGGGTATGTGAGCAAGTCCAGAGGCGACCCCTCCCCGGAGCGAGGAGGGCGCCACAAGTGCCTGTACACGCTGACCGGAGAGGGAAAAGACGCCCTGCGCGAGCTACAGCGCGTGCAGAAATCCCTGTGGGAGAACCTCCCGGGGAAGGCCTTGAGCTAGGACGAACCAATGTTTCCTCTGTACCAACATCCACCGCGGCTGGCCGAACAGGTGCTGCGGCATCTGCTGTTGGGGGAGGAGATCCATGAAAAGCTGGGAGACTTTGAAGAGGGCTTCCAATTTATACTCCGTTCAAAGGGTCCGCGGGCGGCCCGGGCCTGGTATCGGCTGCAGGTCCTCAGGCTCATCCCGGCTGTCTTGAAAAATATCATCTACTGGAGTCTTGCCATGTTTAAAAGCTACTTGAAGATCACCCTGCGCAGCATCCAGCGACACAAGGGGTACTCGCTGATCAACATAACGGGCCTGGTCCTGGGCCTGGCCAGCTGCATCCTGATCCTGATCTGGGTCAAGGACGAGGTCTCCACCAACCGGTTTCATGAGAAGTTCGATTCCCTCTATCTGGGGATGAGCATCGAGCATTACGGCAGCAGGGTCGCCCGGGGGCCGGGCACGGTCCCGGCACTGGGGCCGGCGCTCAGAGAAGAGTATCCGGAGGTCCTCAACGCGGCCCGGCATGAAAACGGTCAAGGGGAATTCCTGATCGAGTACGGGGGCAATCAGTTCAAGGAGAGGATCCAGCTGGCGGACCCCGAGATCTTCCAGCTGTTCACGTTTCCCTTTATCAAGGGCGATCCCCGGGACACGTTCGGGGACCCAAACGTTTTGGTCCTGTCGGAGAGTACGGCACACAAGATCTTCGGTGTAGAGGATCCGATCGGGAAGGTGCTCACCCTGAACAAGAACGAGGGATTCCGTGTGGTCGGCATGATGCGGGACATCCCCCACAACTCCACCATACGTTTCGACATCTGGGCCCCTCTGGAACTCACCCATAGATGGTACAGGCCCGACTACACCAAAACCTGGAGCAATATGGCCTTCAGGACCTATTTTGAGATGGCGGACAATGTCGACGTTGAGGCCTTCAATAAGAAGATCTTCAATCGCATCCGGCAGTCCGACGCCAGCACAATCCTGGAGCCCTACATCTATCCCTTCAGCAGGGTGTACCTTGATCTCTACGGGCGCATGGCCAACATCCGGACCTTTTCCATCATCGGCCTGGTGATCCTGATCATCGGCTGCATCAACTTCATGAACCTGTCCACGGCCCGTTCCGCCCATCGAGCGCGGGAAGTCGGGCTGCGCAAGGTGGTGGGAGCACAGCGGGGGCAGATCATACGGCAGTTCTTCGGAGAATCCGTTTTTTTCACCCTGGTCTCACTGGCACTGGCCATCGGGGCTGTCTCGCTGCTCATGCCTTCCTTTCGCACACTCACCGGAAAACCGCTCCAACTCTCGGCTTTCTGGGATGTCTCCGGAATATTGGGGATCCTGGGTGTGACCCTCATCACCGGATTCCTGGCCGGGAGCTACCCGGCCCTGTTCCTTTCGGCCTTCCGGCCGGTCGCCGTTCTCAAGGGCAGCCACCGGTCCGGTTCGGGGGGGAGCCTGTTCCGCAAGATCCTGGTGGTCCTCCAGTTCGCCATGTCCGTGATGCTCATCATTGGGACATTGGTCATTCTTCTTCAGGTGCGCTTCATGAAAACGAAAAGCCTCGGCTTCGATAGGGAGCACCTCCTATACGTCCGACTGGAAGGGGATATGATCTCGAAAATCGAGGGGCTCAAGCATGAGCTGACTTTGCATCCCGGCATCCAGAGCGTGTCCGCCACCTCCCACTCACCCACAGGAGTCTACAACAACGGACAGGACTGGGAATGGGAGGGCCGAGATCCGAATGTCAATCCGCTGGTGACCTATTTCGGCGTGGATCCTGATTTCCTGCAGACATTCAAGATGGAGCTTGCCCAGGGCGAGTCCTTCCGGTCCACCGGCCACACCCTGACCATGGCGATCATCAATGAAAGGTTCGCAGATATCATTGGGAATCCGGACATTATCGGCAGCCGTCTATCACAGGAAGACATACAGCTCCAGATCATAGGTGTGGTCAAGGATTTTCATTTCACACCTCTCTACCAGGAAATCGGGCCGGCCATCATCTACTTCGATCCGGAATATCGAATCATGCAGCGCTACCGCTATCTGTTCGTCCGTCTGAATCCGGGGGACATCCCGCGAACCATCGCCCATGTCGAGAATACGATCATGACGTTCAATCCCGGGTTTCCCTTTGAATACCGGTTCCTGGATGACGACTACGACCGGTTGTACCGCGGAGTGGAAAGGGAGATGGCCATCGTCCGCACCTTCGCTTTCCTGGCCATCCTCATATCGTGTCTGGGATTGTTCGGGCTGGCGGCCTACACGGCTGAGCAGCGCACCAAGGAGATCGGGATCCGGAAGATCATGGGAGCCTCGATCCCGGGGATCATGACGCTGCTCTCCAAGCAGTACGCGCTCTGGGTGCTGGCCGCCAATACCATCGCCTGGCCGGTTTCCTACTTTTTGATGAAAAGTTGGCTTCAAGACTATCCCTACCGGATCGGGCTGGGACTGCCCATATTCCTGGCGGCGGCGGTCCTATCGCTCCTGATCGCACAGTTTACAGTGGGATTTCAATCACTCAGGGCGGCCCGCTCCAATCCGGTGGACTCGCTGCGTTATGAATAGGTGCGGATCAAAACCGGGCCGGGTTGAAGCGGGGGATCCACTCATAAGACGCGATGAAGTTATAAGAAACAAAGACGAAGGATGCTTTCCATGGATGGCGCCGCGTGCGGCACCAGAAAGCTTAGGCATCCGGTTTTGCCCCAAATTTCCTACCCCTAAGGCGCTTCAAACGGCAGTTTTGCCTCTTAACTCCAGTCATTGCAATACATTTCATGGTCTGACCCCAATACTAATCCGACCAGGTGACGCGGTAGCGTTTGACTGTGACGAAGCCTGTCTCCTCATCGGTGTGCAGGCGGTACATCTTCCCATGGACGAAGATCCCGGGGCGGATGGTGAGCCAGAGGCGGCAGGTGTAGTGCCCGTCAGGATTGAAGATGTCCCAGGCGCGACGGGGCCCCTCCCCGCTCTCGTCCAGCTCGTTGGTCGCCACC
>JAUXEH010000169.1 GCA_030620655.1 Candidatus Aminicenantota bacterium
GCGGTCCGGGCCTTTTGGCTGGCTTCCAGCGCCGTGTACAGGCCCGCCCCGCCGGCACCCACGATGATAGCGTCATACTCCAGAACTGTGCTCATTTTCCTTCCCGTTTGAGATATGCCTCACCTTATCGGCAACCCGAGGTCTTGTCAAGGCGGGACGGCGCAGTTTACAATCTATGGCAGGTGAGATAGACTTTTGGGGGGATGGGAAGAGTGAATCAGCCATGACGAAGAACACACGGATGGAAAAAGACTCTTTGGGAGAGCTGGAGGTTCCGGCCGAAGCATACTACGGGATCCACACGGTTAGGGCGGCGCAGAATTTTCCCATAAGCGGCCTCCGGGCCGACCCGGCCCTGATAGAGGCCGTGACGCAGATCAAGAAGGCCGCGGCGCTCACCAACGCGTCCCTGGGCCTCCTGGATGAGGACAAAGCAGGGGCCATTGATTCGGCCTGCGAGGAGGTGCTGGGGGGGCGGTTCCGTGATCAGTTCATCGTGGATGTGTTCCAGATGGGGGCCGGCACCTCTTTCCACATGAACTGCAACGAGGTCTTGGCCAACCGGGCGTCCGAGATCCTGGGCGGCCAAAAGGGCGAGTACAGACCTGTTCATCCCAATGACCATGTGAACATGGGGCAGAGCACCAACGACGTGTTCCCCACCGCCTTGCGCCTGTCCGTGCTCTTCCTCCTCCGCGACACCTTTTATCCGGAGCTGGACGCGCTGGCCTCGGCTTTCCGGGCCAAAGGGAAGGAGTTCGACGGGGTACTCAAGTCGGGCCGGACTCACCTGCAGGATGCGGCCCCGGTCCGGCTGGGACAGGAATTCACGGCCTACGGCCTGACCCTGGGTAAGTGCCGGGACGCCTTGATCCGGGCTGCGGATTCCCTGCTGGAGCTGGGGATGGGGGGCAGCGCCGTGGGCACGGGTTTGAACAGTTGCCGGGAGTTCCCCGAGCGCGTGGCGGGCTTCCTTTCCCGCCTTATAAATATGGGGCTTCGTCCCGCCGACCACCTCCAGGAAACCATGCAGAGCATGCGCCCCTTCGCCGAGGTCTCGTCAGCCCTCCGCAACCTCTGCCTGGAGCTCAACCGCATCGCCAATGACCTGCGTCTGCTCTCCTCAGGGCCCCGCACCGGGCTGGCCGAGATCGTGCTGCCTCCCGTTGCTCCCGGATCATCCATCATGCCCGGTAAGGTCAATCCCTCTATGCTGGAGATGCTGAATATGGTCTGCTACCAGGTCATCGGATGCGATACGGCCGTGAGTGGGGCTGTGCAGGCCGGTCAGCTGGAGCTCAACGTGATGGTGCCGGTGATAGCCTTTAACCTGCATTTCATGATCCGGATCCTGGGGAACGCCCTGCGGGAAGTCCGGTCACGCTGCATCGAGGGCATCCGGGCCGATCCGGAGCGTTGCCGGAAGTATGCCGAGGAGAGCATCGGCCTCATGACCGCGCTCTCACCTCACCTGGGGTATGCTGCTGCTTCCGAGATCGCCCGGGAGGCCGTGGCCCGGGGGATTAGCCTGGTCGATGTGATCGTCGAGCGGGGACTGTACTCCGAGGATGAGCTGAGCCGCCTCCTGGATCCGGGCAGGATGACGTGGCCCGAGGACTGCAAATAGTTGACATTTTTACTCGGGATTCCTATGGTAGAGGGACCATGCGTGTCATACTGGCCGGCTACAACGTCGACAGCACCGTCATCGAGGAACTGAAGGCCCAGGCGCTTCCCAGGGACGACGTGACCCCGGAGACCCTTTCCGCTTCCTATGCCCGCATCTCCCGGGATCCCCGCTCCGTGGATAAGCTCCGGGCCGTGGCCCGCGCCGAGGTGGGGAAGGCCCGGCGCTCCAACCGGGACATCATCTTCAAAATGGGGCATCACTCCGTGGCCGAGCACGCGGTCTTCAACTTCGATATCATCGGGATCAGCCGGCTGGCCATCGAGGAGATCGAGAAGTTCCGCCTCTGCTCCTACACGGAGAAGTCACAGCGCTACATCAAGCTGGAAGATGATCACATCGTCCCGGATGAGATCGAGCAGGCTGGTGGGTCCGGGGAGTTCGGTGCCTTGATCCGGGCCCAGAACGCCCTCTACCATGACCTGTACCAGCGGCTGCGCCCTTATTTTTTCGACATACATCCTGAGATGGCCTCCAATCCAAAGAAACATTCCATACTCAACGGCTGGGCCAAGGAGGATGCCCGCTATGTCCTGAGCCTAGCGACTCTGGGTCAACTGGGCATGACCCTCAACGCCCGCAGCCTGGAGCATATGATCCGGCGGCTGGCCTCCCATCCTCTGGCGGAGATCCGGGAATTCAACCGCAGGATCTATGAGCCGGCCAAAGAGGTGGCTCCCTCTATCATCCTCTTCACCGAGGCGAATGACTATGATGCCCTGACATACGGCGAGCTGGGAGCCCTGGCGGAGAAGATTATTCCTTCCGGCTCGAGCACTCCCGGTGAACCGGTCAGGCTCGTGGGATACACGCCGGATGCGGATGAGAGGCTGATCGCCGCCCTGCTGCACTCCACCTCCACCGAGTCTTACGAAGCCTGCCTGGCGGGCGCCCGCTCCCTGTCGTCCGATGGAAAGAGGGAACTGGTGAAGACCGCATTGGGACGGATGGAATTCTATGACTCTGTCCTTCGGGAGTTCGAGCACGTGGACCTGACCTTCGAGCTGGTGGTTTCCTCCACCTGCTTTGCCCAACTCAAGCGGCACCGCATGGCGACCCTGACGGCGCAGCCCTATGATCCCGGCCTGGGCGTGGCCGTGCCGCCCTCCATCGAGGCGGTCGGCGCCCTGACTGAATTCATGGAGGTCATCGATCGGACAGAAGAGTTTCATGCCGGACTCGCAGCAGGCATGGACAGGGGGGCGGAATATGTCTTGACCAACGCCCACTGCAAGCGGGTGCTCTGGAAGACCAACGCCCGTGAGCTCTACCACTTTTCCCGGCTCAGGGAAGATGCCACGGCCCAGTGGGACATCCGGCGGGTTGCATCCGAGATGACGCGCAGGGCGGTCGCCAAGATGCCTATGACCCTGCTGCTTATCGGAGGCAAGGACGCCTACCCCGATGTTTATCGCAGGGTATTTGGCAGGACACCCGACTTGAAGCCGCCTCCTCACTGAGTTTGAATGTAATAAAAAATGTGATATAACACTGGATAATTCAGGTTGAATACAATAAACAAACAATTGTTAATGTTTACAAGGTGGTCAACAATGCGCAAATCGATCAATTCTCCCAGATCCGGAATCTTGCTGATGACCATATTTTTCCTCCTGGCGGTTCCCATCGGCCTGCTGGTTTCCCAAGAGGCCCAGCAGGAGGAATACGAGCCCATCACCAGCGCGGACTGCATTACCTGTCATGAAAAGAGTAAGCACGACACGGATTTCAACGAAGACCTGGCTCACTCGGCTCATGCCGGCTTCGACTGCCTGGACTGCCATCAGGATAGAGCCACGAATCCTCACCAGGCCGATGAGGGATTTGTGGTGGGGTGCCAAGGCTGTCGGGCGTGTCATGAGGAGCAGAGTGAACAGTACCAGGCCCATGGGAGAGAGAGCATTGGAGGTTGCGAAGATGTGCCCACCTGCGCCGACTGCCATGGGGATCACGACGTCCTGCCCTCGAGCGTCAAGAACTCCAAGACCCACCCGGTCAACCTGCCGCAGACCTGCGGTAAGTGCCATGAAGACCTGGAAATCACCACCAAGTACGAGATCCTGATCGATCACCCTATCCAGATCTATGAGACCAGCGTCCACGGCCAGGCCACCAAGGGGGGGATCTATGTGGCCGCCACCTGCAACGACTGCCACTCTACCGGGGAAACGGCCCACAAGATCTTCTCACCGGGGCATCCGGATTCCACCATCAACCACTTCAACATCCCCAGGACATGCGGGAAGTGCCACAAGGCGGTCGAGCAGGATTTCTTTGAGGGCATCCACGGTCAGTTGGTATTGAGAGGCGAGACCGATGCCCCGGTCTGCACACAATGCCACGGAGAACACGGCATTCTCTCGAGCGACGACCCCGAGTCCCCAGTGTCATCGACCAAGGTGGCGGAGATGACCTGTTCGCCCTGCCACGAATCCATCTCTCTGACCGAAAAATACGGGCTGACAGCGGGACGATACGCCTCGTTCATCGACAGCTATCACGGGCTGAAAAGCAAAGCAGGGGACGTGCACGTGGCCAACTGCGCCTCCTGTCACGGCGTCCACCGCATCCTGTCCAGCAAGGACGAGACCTCGACCATCCATCCCAACAACCTACAGGACACCTGCGGCGAATGCCACCCCGGAATATCTCCGGCCCTGGCCACGACTTCGATACACGGCATCGGAGGGGAGGGCATACAGACAAAGGCGGCGGGGATCGTAAAAACCATCTACATCATCGCCATCGTCGTGATCATCGGCCTCATGGCCCTGCACTGGATCATCGACCTCATCCGCCAGATCGTGATAGTCATGCGGCGGCCCCAGGTCCGACGCATGCGGTTGGGCGAACTGTGGCAGCACCATTTGCTCATGTCCAGCTTCATCGTGCTGGTCATCACCGGGTTTTCCCTCCGCTTCGCCGAGTCCTGGATCACGAGCCTGTTCTTCGGATGGGAGGGGGGATTCGCGCTGCGCGGCCTGATCCACCGCATTGCCGCGGTCGTGCTGATGTTCGCTTCGGCCTGGCACGCCATCTACCTCCTCACCCCCCGCGGGAGGCGGTTCCTCAAGGACATGATGCCCAAACTCCGGGACTTCTTCGAATTCGTCCAGAAGATCCTCTACAACCTGGGCCTTTCCAAGAAACCTCCGCGCTTCAAGCGCTTCACTTATGTCGAGAAGGCGGAATACTGGGCCCTGATCTGGGGCAATGTGGTGATGATCCTCACCGGCCTCCTGCTCTGGTTCGATAATTTCATCGTGTCCATCTTCCCCAAGGGTGTGCTGGATGTCTCGCTGGTCATCCACTACTATGAGGCCATCCTGGCTTCCCTCGCAATCCTGATCTGGCACATGTATGCCACGGTCTTCAGCCCCGAGGTCTACCCCATGAATCCCTCTTGGCTGACCGGGAAGATGCCCCGGGATATGTTCGAGCATGAACACCCGGATGCAGAGATCGAAGAGATCAACCCGGAAAAGAAGGAAGGCGAAAGCCCCGAATAGCGATCGGATCCTATTTGTACCCGAACAGCATGCTGTAGATGATCAGCACGATCAGGCTGATCCCCAGCGCCAGGAACGTGAATCCGAAGATCCGGACCGGCAGCATACGTTTCTTGGAGATCTCCCTCAGGACCACGTCTTTCTTGAGCTGACCGGACTCGCGGTACTCCTCTTATAAGTGTACGGTTTATAAGTGTACGGTGCGCTATTCTTAATGTAAGGCTTACTTTTCCGGGATCGGGTGTTTGACTTTTTCCCAGGCCGCGGCGAAGTCAAAGGGCTTGTCGTGCGCGCCTTCATGGCAGGTCAGGCACTGCTTCTTGATGTCGTCTTCGGACTTGTAATCGATCAGCCCGTTGGCCACGGCTTGGGCGTGATCCTTCATGATGGTCATCTTCTTGTATGCACTGCCCGGGCCGTGACAGGCCTCACAGCCGACACCCTCTTCCTTGAGCTCGGCATTCTTTTCGGCCAGCGGGGCGTGACATTTCAGGCACTTGGGATTATCCGGGGCATCAGCGGCCAGCTCTTTGGCTGCGTCTGTGGACAGGGCTGCGAACGACTTGGAATGCTTCCGGGCTTCCCACTGGGGGAATTGCTCACCCTGTTTCTCTGACTTGTGACACATTTTGCATTTAGCTGAGCCGACATAGGTGACATCCTGGCTGCTAAGAGTAACGACAAGAACCATGGCCATAATCAGCATTGCTGTCATCAGGATCTTCTTCATCTTCTCCTCCTGTAGTTCCTAGATATCAGATACAATAGCAGAGCAAAAATTATACCCGAATCAGAGATAAAAGTCATCCCAAATCATATTTTTTCCCCCTCCTCGAACATGGTCTGCGATTCCGAGATTCGCTGTTCCAAAAAGGCAGACATCAGGTCCAGGGCCTTGCCGATATTGGGGTGGGACAGGCGGTAGTATCTCTTAGTGCCCTCCCTGCGGGTTGCGACCAGGCCCTTGTCGCGCAGGATGTGAAGGTGTTGGGAGAGGTTGGAGGTGTCGATCCCGGTGTACTCGGCCAGATCCGTGACCGTCCGTTCCCCTTCCCGTAGGGTGCTGATAACCATGAGCCGCTTGGCATGACCGAAGGTCTTGCAGAGCTCCGCGTGCATTTCATAGTATTCTTTGGGTTTTTTCATCGGATTTCTCCCTGATAAGAATATAAACCCTAGGGAGGGAGATTTCAAATGCTTTTTCTAAGTTTATTGATTTATAAATTGCTAATACAC
>JAUXEH010000446.1 GCA_030620655.1 Candidatus Aminicenantota bacterium
AGGCACAATAAGCAGGCCTCTAAGGCCCTTATTCGTTCAATATCATCGACTTCTGTTTGTCGGAGCGCCTATTCGCTATTCGTACCTCAACGAATCCACGGGATTTGCACGGGCGGCCCGGATGGACTGGTAGCCCACGCTGACGAGGGCGATGGCCAGGGTGGCCAGGCCGGTCAGCAGGAATACGGCAATCCCGATATCAGTCCGGTAGGCGAAGTTTTTGAGCCAGGCGTTTACAACCAAATAGGCTAGGGGCCAGGCGATGAGGTTGGCCAGAAGGACCCAGTGGGAGAATTCCCTGGTCAGGAGAAATACGATCTCCCTAACTGAAGAGCCCAAGACCTTGCGCACGCCGATCTCTTTGGTGCGCTGTTCGGCCGTGAACGAGGCCAGCCCGAAAAGCCCCAGGCCGGCGATGAAAACGGCCAGTGCGGCTCCGTAACGGACCAGGGATCCGATGCGTCGGTCCTCCTTGTACAGACGGTCGATGTCTGAATTCAGGAAGGTGTACTCCAGGGGAAAATCCGGGGCCATCTCCTTAAGGGTGATTTCGATAAAACTGACTGTCGCTCTGAGATCATCCGGGTGCATGCGGACGTACATGTCCGTGAACCAGCCGGGTGCAACGGCCAGGACAAGAGGGCGAATCTCTTCATGCAGGGACCGGTAGTGGAAATCCTTGACCACTCCGACGATGAGACCGCTGCGGTCCCCGTAAAAAGGAAGCGGACAAAGGATCCTCTGCCCCAAAGGATCCTGCAGTCCCATGTATGCGACTGCCGCCTCGTTCACGACGAAGGCTTCGTTGGTATCCGTGGGAAACTCCTGCGAGAAGTAGCGCCCCTGGGCCATCTCGATGTCGAAGATGGCGGCGTAGTCATAGTCCACGGCATGGATTGAGAAGAAACCGTCGTCGTTGGGATCTTTGCCCTCCCAACTCACGCCCTTGGTGCCGAAACGCTTGTAGAAGGAGCCGTTGGTGGCAGATACCGCCCGGATGCCGGGATGCTGGAGCAGGTGGGTCTTGATGGCCCGGTAGTTGGTGCGCAGCCCTCCCCGCAGTTCCATGTTGATCACCTGGTCCGTGTTGAGGCCCATGTCCTTGTGGCGCATGAAGTGCAGCTGCTGATAGATGGCGGTCGTAGCGACCAGCAGCAGAACGGAAATCGCGAACTGGGTGACCACTAAGACCTTGCGCAGCAGGGGCTTCCTGGCTCTTGAGCCCGGTGCCCCTTTGAGGACACCTGCTGGTTGATAGGCGGACAGGAACAGCGCTGGATAGAACCCCGCCGCAAGACCTGTGAGGAGCACGATGCCCAGCAGCAGGGCCAGCCCGCCCATGTCGAATCGGAGTGCCAGCTGTTTCTCAAACAGGATGTTGGCGCTGGGGAGGAGCACCATCACCAGAAAAACGGCAGCGGCACCGGCGATGGCGGCCAGCATCACGGATTCACCCAAAAACTGCTTGATCAACTGGGAGCGCACCGCCCCCACGACCTTGCGCAGGCCCACCTCTCTGGCTCGCTTCTCGGAACGGGCCGTGGTGAGGTTTATGAAGTTGATGCAGGCCATAATCAGGATCAGGATACCGATGCAGGAGAAAATGTAGACATACAGGATAGGCCCGCCGCCTGATGGTTCATGGAGATGGATGCGCGTCAGCGGATACAGGCTCAGGTCTAACCGCTCCGTGGGGAGATGCCGTGTCAGAGTGCCGGCGATCTTGTCGCTTACCGAAGCCGCATCGGCTCCGGGCCGGAGCCGCACATAGGTGACGTAGGCGCCAACGTCCCATTTATCGATAGTCATGCCCGAGAGGGTCACGAAATTGAAGGGAAGCAGCACCTCGTAATCAAAGATCGAGTTGGATGGGGCATCTCCTATTACGGCCGTCACCCGGAAGTCGTGCCAGGGGCCCCACCACTCGAATGACACGGTC
>JAUXEH010000114.1 GCA_030620655.1 Candidatus Aminicenantota bacterium
CAAGATGTCCAAGGATGTTCCTGTGGAACAGGCCTTGCTGGGCGCCAACACCATGGCGCAGCCTGTGCCGGGTTCCACCCAGGCTGAAGAGACTGTGAAGCCCGCCGTCGACCCTGGAGAGGATTCTAACGGGATCGACAACCAGGCCGAGGCCGGGATCGAGGAGGAAAAACCTCCCGTTTCACAGCCCCAAGAGCAGCCCGCCCAGAAGCCAGAACAGAAGCCTGAGATCCGGCGCACGCCGCCCCCTACACCGGTTCCGGTGGTAGAAGACATCGCCGAAGCCCAGGTTTCGGCTCAGCTGGCGGGGGACACAACTCCCACGCAGACCTTCCAGGAGCCTGCAGCACCGATCCAGAAGCCCCCTCAGAAAAATGAGGAACAGACTGGGACGATGAGCGGGACAGACCCCGGAAGCGAGGCGGCCGATCCGGAGCCTCCGGTCATCAGGGCGCCCGCAAAGGCACAAGTGGGAGACATCGTCTCCATCAATTTGGTGGATACGAAACCCGAGCTCATCCAGCAGGAGCTGCCACGGTTTCCTGCGGCCGCCAAGGGCCGCGGCATTGCCGGCACGGTGCTGCTGAACGCCCTGATCTCGGAGAACGGTGATGTGCTCCAGACCGTCGCCATTCGGAAGATCGACAGCCCCTTCGGATTCAATGAGGCCGCGGAAAGGGCCGTGAAAAAATGGAAGTTCCGCCCGGCCTGGAAGGACGGAGTTAGGGTCAAGGTGTGGAAGGTCATACCGATCATCTTCAAGGAAAACATGGACTGAGCTTCCTTCTTTCTCCTCTTTTATAGATGTGAGGGCCCGTCCCCTCCTAGGCGGGCCCTATTTTTTTTAGCCCCGAGTCCTCCCGAGTCATCGTGAGCGAGCATGGCCATCTCTGTCATTGCGATGGCCTACCGTTGACAATCGGCCTCTAGCCATATAGATTGTGGAAGTAAAAAGTGTCTGCCCGACTATTCGGGGGTTAAGCCTTCTCAGAGGTGCATCCGTGACATCCATCGACCGGGACCCGGAACTGGAGACTCTCCAAAACTCGGATCATGTGCGTGCCCTGGTGCTCAACTCCATCTCAGAGCTTGTCGTCTATCAGGACACAGACCAGAGGATCATATGGGTGAATAGGGCGGCCGCCGAATCGATCGATTCCACGGTTGATGAGATGCGGGGGCGGCACTGCTACGAGATCTGGCATCAGCGCATCGAACCCTGTGTGGGCTGCCCCGTGTCCAAGGCTATGGAAACCGGGCAGCCCGAAAAGGCGGAGATAAGCAGTACGGATGGACGGATCTGGCTGATCAGCGGATATCCAGTCAGGGGAAACGGCGGCCGGATCCTGGGTGCCGTGGAAGTCACCCTGGAGATCACGCTGCGCAAAAAGGCGGAGCAGGCCCTGCGTGAGAGCGAAGAGCGCTACCGGAGCCTCATCCAGACCTCACCCGACGCGGTGACCGTCACGGACATCGGAGGCCGGATCACCTATGTTTCGCACCAGACCTTGAACCTGCACGGATTCCGGCGCAAGGAAGAGCTCCTGGGCAGACAGTTCTCCGATATGATCGCCCCGGAATCCCGCGCCCAGGCGATCATCTATCTGCGCAAGACCATGAAAGAGGGCGTGACCCGCAACCTGGAATACACGCTGCTCAGAAAGAACGGAGACCGTTTCATCGGAGAAATCGATACGGCCGTGGTCAAGGATGCGCAGGGGAATCCCCAGACGTTTATCGCCGTGACTCGGGATGTCACGGACCGGAAGGAAGTGCAGACCCAAATGGAGGCATCGGTCCGGGAGAAGGAGTATCTCCTGCAGGAGATCCATCACCGGGTGAAGAACAACCTCCAGGTTATCTCGAGCATCCTGGACCTGAGTCGTATGCGCATCGACGATCCCAAGGCCGTCGACCTCATCACCAATGCCCGCTCCAAAATCCAGAGCATGGCCTTCATCCACTCGCAGCTCTACCGCAGCAAGCATTTCGACCAGATCGAGATGGGAGAACACATCCGGGAGCTGCTGCGCTATCTGACGGCCGTCTACAACACGGAAGCGGCAGTATCCTGTCATGTGGACATCAAAGACGTCTATCTCTCGCTCACCCAAGCCATACCCTGCGCCCTGGTGATGAACGAACTCATATCCAATGCCTTTAAACACGCTTTCACCGACAAGAGAGGGGGGACAATCGAGGTGTCCATGACGGTCGCAGCCGGCAGCACCGTTGTGATAAGCGTCAAGGACGACGGCGCCGGTACAGAAGCCGATTTTGATCTTACAGGAGTGAACAGCCTCGGACTCAAGCTGGTCCGGAACCTGGTGGAAAGGCAGCTCAAGGGAAGCATAAAGCTGGCGCGGAAAAAGTACACCGAGTTTCTCATCCGGTTCCCGCTTCTGTCACAGGAGGAGAAGAATGGCAAAGGTCCTGATCGTTGACGACGAAGCCGCCATAACCACACAGCTGGAGGAACGGCTGGCGGTCATGGGCTACGAGGTGGTGGGCACCGCATCCACGGGGGAAGAGGCCGTAGGCCTGGCCAGGGAACATGCGCCGGACATCATCCTGATGGATATCGTTATGCCGGGCGAGTTGGACGGGATCGAGGCTGCCCGCCTCATCCGCCGGGAAATGGACATCCCCGTGGTTTTCCTGACGGCCTATGGGGACGATCGGTTCATCGAGAGGGCCAAGGATGTCGGACCCTACGGATACATCATCAAGCCCTATCAAGAAAATGCCCTGAAAGCGGCCATCGAGATCGCACTGTACAACCGTGAGGTCATGCGCTGCCTGGAGGATCATGCCAACGGGTGGCGGCGGCTGACGGAGAACATGGAGGAGGCTGTCATCCTTTGCGACGCTGCGGGAAAGATTTTTTTCTGGAACCGGGGAGCGGAAAACATATTCGCTTACGCCGCATCCGAGATCACGGGCCGTGCCTTCCTGGACCTGGTATCGGAGGGGACCAAGAAGGAATATCTGCAGGAGATAGAACACCTGTTTGCCCACGGGGACTCGCCCTTGTGTGACTGCTGGGTCGAGGTGCTGGGAGTGCGTAAGGATTACAGCCGTTTCTACATGGAAATGTGTCTAACTCCCTGGACCTATAAGGATGAGAAGGCTTTCATAGGGGTCGTTAGGGATATCACCGCTCGGAAGAAAGAGGAGACTCGCTTCGAGACCAGCCTCCAGGAAAAGGACCGGCTCCTGGATGATGTGCGGCGCAGCGTCCAGGAGAATCTACAGCTCATCTACAGCCTCATCGATCTGCAGAAGGCCTGTGTGGAATCCCGCGAGGGCTTGAAGGGGCTGGGTGTGGGCCGCTCGCGGCTCGAGGCCCTGCTGTATGCCCAGGAGCGTGTGTCCGGATCAGAAGTGCCGGCCCGGGTCGATTTTGCCGGTTATGTCCAGAACCTGATCGCCCGCCTGGTCCGGTCCTACGGTGTAGATGAAGACCGCATCGCCCTGTCCCTGGACATCGAATCACTGCCCCTGGACCTCAGGACCGCCACGGCCTGCGGGTTGATCGTGAGCGAACTGGTGTCCAATGCTTTCAAGTATGCGTTCCCAGACGCATCACGCAGGGGACGCGTGAGTGTCGGCTTCCGTCGCCGCGGGGAGGATTATGTCCTCAAGATCAAAGACGACGGGACCGGTTTCCCTCCTGATCAGGATTTCCCGGGAGACAAGACCCAGGGGCTGCGTGTGGTGGCGGATCTGGTGGAGCACCTCAAGGGCGACATCTGCCTGGAGCGCCACGGCGGAACGGGCTTCAAGGTCGTCTTCCCGGCATCGGATTGATCCCGTTCTATTTTTTCTTCCTTTCGACTAGCAGGGCTTCCAGCCGGTCCCGGATGAGGGTCTCGATCATCTCTGTGAGTGCGATCTGAGAGGGAGAGACCGCCGCTTCCGGGGTCACGAAAAGGTCGGAGATCTCGCATCGCAATCCCTGGGCGATCTTGTTGAGGATTTCCCAGGTGGGATTGCGGTATTTCCCGTTCTCGATGTTGCACAGGCTCGAGGCCGGTATCCCGGCCAAGTCGGCCAGCTCCCGCTGCAGCATGGACTTGCCGGGCTTGATCCCGCTGTCCAATGACATGCGCAGCCGCTTAATGTTTTGACCCAGGTCCTTAAGCCCGAACATCATAGAAAATTAATACCACACATAATTGAACAGTTCAACCCGGAAGTGTCTTCGGGGGAAGATTTTCCGCATTTTCTTGATGATTACCCCGGAAATCAACAATAGTTGAGGAAATTACTTGACATGTAAATCATATGGCTTTAAATTATAACTACAGATAATATATTAAGCGGGAAAATAATTGACTGCTCATTTGCTCTGCCTGCCCCGGTTTTCAACCGATCTTTTTTTTTGTCATACATCATAAAAGGAGGGTCTTTATGCCTAAGCTTACCATTGAAGACTTGAAAGCCTTGAGAGACATTGCCAAGGGGAAAACCCTTTTGAGCCGTGACGGCCCCTACAAGGTCAAGGTGACCGTGCACATGGGGACCTGCGGGATCGCTGCCGGCGCCCGCAAGATCATGGAGACCATGATGCAGGCCGTGGAGGAGAAAGAGGCGCGGGATGTTTTCCTGACTACCTCGGGCTGTGCCGGCCTGTGCAGTAAGGAGCCCATGGCCACCGTCGAGGTCGCCGGTTCCGCGCCCGTCAAGTATGTGGAGCTGACACCGGAGAAGGCCCGAGAGATCTTCGACCGCCACGTCTTGGGTCAGAAGCCGGTCACCGAATACGCCATCGCCGTGGGAAGCGAGCGGTCGATCTGAGGAGGAGATCATGAGCAAGAAAATCTATCGCATGCAGCTTCAGCTGTGCGGGGGATCGGCCTGTCTCGCCAACCATTCTTTCGAGGTCTACCAGGCCCTGGACGAGGAGTTGAAAAAACACAGCCTGGGCCAGGAGATCGAGCTGGTCACAACCGGCTGCAACGGCTTCTGCGACACCGGTCCGCTGCTGGTCGTCAAACCCGACAACATCTACTACAACCACCTCAAGGTCGAGAACATACCGCACCTGGTCGAAGAGCACTTCATGAAGGGCCGTCCCGTAAAAGAAATGATGTTCATCCCGCCATCGGAGGAGGAGTTCCTGCCCAAGCTCAGTGAGCTCAGCTTCTTCAAGAAGCAGATCCTGGTGGCCCTGCGCAACCGGGGGCTGATCGACGCGGAAAAGATCGACGACTACATCGCGCGCAACGGCTACATGGCCTTGACCAAGGCCCTGACCGAGATGACACCCGAAGGGATCGTTGCAGAGATCAAGGCGGCCGGGCTGCGGGGCCGGGGCGGCGCGGGTTTTTCCACCGGTCTCAAGTGGGAACTGGTGCGCAACGCCGCCGGAGACAAGAAGTACATCATCTGCAACGCGGATGAGGGGGACCCGGGAGCCTACATGGACCGCAGCATCATCGAGTCCGATCCCCACTCCGTGCTGGAGGGGATGCTGATCGGGGCGCGGGCCATGGGTGCGGAAGAAGGCATCATCTACATCCGCAACGAATACCCCATGGCCGTCCAGCGGGTGACCACGGCCATCGATCAGGCCCGCGATTACGGCCTGTTGGGGGAAGACATCTTGAACTCCGGCTTCGACTTCGATATCAAGGTGGTGCGGGGCGCCGGCGCCTTCGTGTGCGGCGAGGAGACCTCGCTCATCGCGTCCATCGAAGGCCGTTTGGGCGAACCCACGCCGCGGCCGCCCTTCCCGGCGGAGAGCGGGCTCTGGGGCAAGCCCACCAACATCAACAACGTGGAGACCTGGGCCAATGTCCCGGTCATCATCGAACGGGGCGCCGGCTGGTACTCCTCGATCGGCACCGAGCTCAGCAAGGGCACCAAGGTGTTCTCGGTCGTGGGCAAGGTGAAGAACACGGGCCTGGTGGAAGTCCCCATGGGCATCACCCTGGGCGAGATCATCTTCGACATCTGCGGCGGCGTAGCGGACGACCACAAGTTCAAGGCCGTGCAGATCGGGGGGCCTTCGGGCGGGTGTCTCCCGGCCGAGCACCTGAACCTGCCCGTGGATTACGAGAGCCTGACCGAGGCCGGCACCATGATGGGATCGGGCGGCATGGTGGTCACGGACGAGAGCATCTGCATGGTGGACATGGCCCATTTCTTTCTGAACTTCGTCAAGGACGAATCCTGCGGCAAGTGCACCCCCTGCAGGGAGGGCATCCCCAGGATGCTGGAGTACCTCACCCGGATCAAGGAGGGTAAGGCCACCATGGACGAGCTGGATGAGCTCAACGAGCTGGCGCTGGCCATCAAGGAGTCTTCGCTGTGCGGCCTGGGCAAGACGGCCCCCAACCCCTTCCTGACGACCTACCGCTATTTCAAGGGTGAGTATGAGGACCACATCCTGTACAAGCGCTGTGACGCCGGCGTGTGCAGCCACCTGGTCTCCTCGCCCTGCCATCACACCTGCCCTATCGAGACCGAGGCCAGTTCCTACATCGCGCTCATCGCCCAGGGCAAGTTCAAGGAAGCCCTGGATGTCAACCTGTGGGCCAACCCGCTGCCCAGTGTGTGTGCCCGGGTGTGTCACCACCCCTGTGAGACCACCTGCAAGGCCGGACAGTTCGGCCAGCCCATCGCGGTGCGGGATCTGAAGCGCTTCGTAACGGATTATGCCAGCAACAACGGCGGCCTGCCCAAGGTCAAACCGCCGTCGGAGGAGCGGGACAAGGTGGCCATCGTGGGCGCCGGCCCGGCCGGCCTCATGGCGGGTTGGGAGCTCGGAAAGCAGGGGTACCAGGTCACGATCTATGAGGCGGAAGCCGTGCCGGGCGGGATGCTCTCCTGGGGGATCCCCGAGTATCGGCTGCCCAAGGAGGTCCTGTACTCCGAGATCGACCGCATCCGGGATGTGGGTGTGACCATCAAGCTCAACACTCCCATCGGCCCTGAGCTGACCATCGACGACCTTTTCGCGGAGGGGAACAAGGCGGTGTTCATCGCCACGGGGACGCCGGTCAACATGAAGCTGGGGATCCAGGGCGAAGACACGGAAGGCGTGATCGATCCCATCGCTTTCCTGAAAAAGTACAACCTGAAAGGTGACGCCGTGATAGGCAAGAAGGTCGCGGTGGTCGGAGGAGGCAACACGGCTTTTGACGCGGCCCGCACAGCCTGGAGGCTGGGCGCCGAGGTCACCATCCTGTACCGTCGGACCCGCCAGGAGATGCCCGCCATGGTGGAAGATATAGACGAAGCCATCGAAGAAGGGGTCAAGATCGAGTACCTGACCATACCGGTCGAGGCCTTCTCCGAGGACGGCCGGCTCAGCAGGGTCATGTGCCAGAGGATGGAGCTCAGCCAGTTCGACAAATCGGGGAGGCGCCGTCCCGTGCCTGTGGAGGGAAGCGAGTTTGAGTTGGAAGTGGACACGCTCATCCCCGCTATCGGGCAGGAACCGGACCTGGCCTTCATGAGCGGCAAGACCGATCTTCAGATATCCAAATGGAAGACCCTCGAGGTGGACCCTGATACCATGGCCACCAACCTGCCAGGCATATTCGCCGGCGGTGACGTGGTGACCGGCCCGGCCACCGTGCTGGAAGCCATGCGTCAGGGAAAGATCGCGGCCGAATCCATGGGCCGCTTCCTGCGAGACGAAAGCCTGGTCAGGGATTACAAACCTACCTCCGCACGCCTGGAGGTTCCGCTGGTCCAGTTCATACCGGAAGGCGATGAGGAGCCCCAGCGGGTCGAGATGCCGAAGCTGACCTTGACAGACCGCCGGGGAAACTTCAAGGAAGTGGAACTGGGTCTGACCAGTGAGGCGGCCATGGCCGAAGCCCAGCGCTGCCTCAGGTGCGACCTGGAAAGCCTCAGGATAAGAGGAGAGTCATAAATGCCCGGAAAAAAGTTATATGTGGGGAATCTCTACTGCATGGCGAAAAAGGATCATCTACGCGAGCTGTTTTCCCATTACGGCCGCGTAAGCGGGATCACCATGGTCGAGGGCACGGGATACGGGTATGTGGAAATGAACAGCGTCAAGGAGGCGGTGGATGCCAAGAAAGCCTTGGATGGGGCTGACTTCCTCGAGCGCGTGATCCGTGTCCGCTACGCCGACGAACCACAGTACATCGTCTGATGTCATTGCGAGGTCCCTTTGGGACCGAAGCAATCTCGTTGGGGAAGGTCAGCGAAACCTGCCGAGAGGGGCAGGCTGCTGTCCTGCATCAACCGATAGAGTTATCGGCACAAAAAGCAGCCTGTCCCCATTATTTTTTAGAGCGCAGCGAGCCCGGGTATTGGGCCAGAGGACGCAGGTTTTTACGGTAAAGCGCTGAGGATCTGGTGGATCTGAAAATACCAGTAAAACTCCATGGCCACCAGGGCCGTGTAGACGCAG
>JAUXEH010000327.1 GCA_030620655.1 Candidatus Aminicenantota bacterium
ATAAGCTTAGAGAAAAACTTAGGTTTCATGACTCCTCCTTGAAAGGCAGAACTTCAGAGTGCTCTATAAGCCTGCCCGTGTCAATATGATTTCCATCCCCGGATCCAATCCCGGCTTGACAGCTTTATTTCCGAATCCGACTTTAATTTATGCATTGCCATGATCCATAGGCTGTATATAATAGAGGACCATGGAGATATTGTTGATCCAGACCGGACAGTTTGTAGAGTCCTGGGCAGATGAAGCTTGAACGAAGGGACGGAAATATGTATAGATACTCTTGCACAATGCGAGGCCGGACCAAATCATGAACATCCTCATCATCGGAGCGGGAGAGGTCGGATTCCATCTCACCAAACGGCTGGCTGCTGAAAAACACAACATAACGATCATCGAGCAGGACCCCCTGATGGCCCGCCGGGCCGAGGAGCAGCTGGATGCCGCCGTCATCGTGGGGTCGGGTTCGAGCTATCGGGTCCTGGTGAATGCCAAGATAGAAGAGACAGACATCCTCGCAGCCATCTGCAACTCGGATGAGGTCAATCTTATGGCCTGCCGCTACGCTCACAAGCTGAACATCCGTTTCAAGATCGCCCGTGTCAGGAACCCGGAGTTCATCGAGCCCAGTTTCCTGCTGACCAGAGAAGAGATGGGGGTCGATCTCCTGATCCACCCTGAAAAAGAGACGGCGGATGCGATCATCCGGCTGATCAAACAGAGCAGCGCCACCGATATCATCGAGTTCGCCGACGGAAAGATTCAGATAGTCGGGATCCGCCTGGAGAAGAACACGCCTCTGTCCCACATGACACTTCAGGACATCTGGAAAAAATGGGGAAACATCGCTGCCCGGGTCGTGGCCATCAAAAGAAAGCAAAACACCCTGATCCCCGGGGGGAACGAAATTCTGGTCCCTGGAGATCAGTTCTTCGTAATCTGTGACAAACAGTTGATACCCGAGGTCGTCCAGCTGGCCGGCAAGGAGAATGTCTCGATCCAGAACATCATGATCCTGGGCGGGGGACTCATCGGGCAGTATGTGGCCCGGGAATTAGAAGACCAGTTGAACATCAAGATCATCGAGAGCAAATCCGAGAAATCGAACCAGGTTGCGGACATGCTGAAGAAAACCCTGGTCATCCATGGAGACGGCATGGACATGGACCTGCTGGCCTCAGAGGGGATCATGGACATGGACTCTTTCATCGCCGTCACCGGGGATGATGAGACCAACATTATCTCGACCTTGTTGGCCCGGCACATCAAGGTCCCCCGCACCATCGCCCTGGTGAACAAGACCAAGTACATGCCCATCACCCCCACCATCGGCATGGACGCCGTGGTCAGCAAGACGCTGATCACAGTGAACGCCATCACACGCTTCATCCGGAAGGCACCCCTGGCGAGCATGGCCAGCATCCCGGGATTGGATGCCGAGATCATGGAGATCGTCACCCAGGCCGATTCCAAGATCACCAAAAAGCCCCTGAAGGACTGTCATTTCCCGCGGTATGCTATTGCCGGGGCAATCCGGAGGGGCGACAGCGCATTGATCCCCACGGGACACACTCAAGTACAAGAGGGAGACCGCGTGGTCGTGATCTCTCTGCCCAAGGCTATTGCCGAGGTGGAAAAGCTGTTTAGATAACAAACATGAGACTCCATCTCGTTATCCACGTCCTGGGGCTGCTCCTTATTTTCCTGGCCGTGGCCATGCTGCTGCCCATCCCCTTTTCCCTATACTATGGTGGTGGAGATTATGTCTTTTTCCTGATCGCCTCCGGTATAACCCTGGTCTCAGGATTTCTCTTCTTCAAGCTGACGCGGCTGGATCAAGAGGTCCATGCCCGGGAGGCCTTTGCCATCGTTACCCTGGGCTGGGTCCTGTTCTCCTTATTCGGCTGCCTCCCCTTCCTGCTCTCCGGTGCCATCCCCAACTTCACGAACGCCTTTTTTGAGACCATGTCCGGCTTTACCACCACCGGGGCCACCATTCTGGAGGACATTGAGGTGCTGCCGCATGGGCTGCTCTTCTGGAGGAGCCTGACGCACTGGCTGGGCGGCATGGGGATCATCGTGCTGTCGATCGCCATCCTCCCGCTCCTGGGGGTCGGGGGGATGCAGCTGTTCAAGGCCGAGGCGCCGGGCCCTGCCCCGGATAAGTTGACCCCTCGAGTGACGGAGACCGCGAAGATCCTATGGGGGATCTATGTCCTGATATCCGCCCTGGAGACCGTATTCCTGATGATAGGCGGGATGACACTCTTCGATGCCCTCTGCCATACCTTCGGGACCATGGCCACCGGAGGATTTTCCACCAAGAACGCCAGCATAGGGCACTACACGTCACCTTATATCCAGTATGTGATCATCGTGTTCATGCTCCTGGCCGGGACGAGTTTTTCGCTCCACTACAAGTTCCTGAAGAAAAAATTCGACTGCTACCGAAAGAATCATGAATTCAACTTTTTCATGCTCCTGGTCGGCGGCGCCACCATGGTAATCGGTTTCAACACCTTCCTGCATCACTTTCCCCGGCTCGAGACGGCCTTCCGCACAACCCTCTTCCAAGTCGTCTCGATCCTGACCACGACGGGATTTGTGACGGCGGACTACGAACAGTGGTCTGTGACCTCCCAGTTCATCCTGTTCCTGTTCATGTTCATCGGAGGATGCGCAGGCAGCACCGGCGGCGGCATGAAGGTTATCCGCCTGGTGATCTTGCTTCAGTTTGTCCGCGCTGAGGTCAAGCGGCTGCTTCATCCCAGCGCCGTCATCCCCGTCCGTATCGGGGATACGGTGATCCCCCGTGGCATCGTAGCCAATGTCCTCGGCTTCCAGGCCCTCATGCTGGGCCTCTTTATCCTGGGTGTGATCCTGATGTCCATCGTCGGGCTGGACCTCGTCTCCTCCTTCGGAGCCGTGGCAGCCACTCTGGGGAATATAGGCCCTGGGCTGGGCAGTGTGGGGCCGACAGGCAACTATGCGCATATCCCGGTATTCGGGAAGTGGGCACTGACCTTTTTTATGTTGGCCGGCCGACTGGAGATCTACACGGTCCTCATACTCTTCGCTCCCGCTTTTTGGAAGAAATAGTCCCGGAGGACTACCGCGGCTTCAGGGGCCTTTCTCCCACTTTCGTTTGGGATCGATCTTATTGAACGTCTTAAACCCCTTGTGGATAGCTTTCCATTTGTCCTGTTCGATCTTTTTTGCGTGCTGGTCCTTCCGGCGGTCCAGGTAGAGCAGTTCGGCCTGCTGCCGCAGGTAGCTCTCCAACCTTGCGGCCTCAAGGGTGCCTTCTTCCACGGCTTTCCGGACCGCACAGCCGGGTTCGCGCTGGTGCTTGCAGTCACGGAACCGGCAGTTGTCCGCCAGTGCATTGATATCTGAAAAACTGTCACCCAGGGCCTCTTCATCGGCCCAGAGCTGCAACTCGCGCATGCCGGGTGTGTCGATAATGACTCCTCGCCCCGGCAGCACGAGGAGCTCTCGCCAGGTTGTGACGTGTCGGCCGCGGCCGGCGTGGGCACGCCCTTGGCCG
>JAUXEH010000104.1 GCA_030620655.1 Candidatus Aminicenantota bacterium
GGGGGCCGGGTCGGAGGCGTTGGCGGCGACAACGATGGTGTATTCCATGGCGCCGTACTTTTCCAGGGTCTGCACCACCTGGGCGACAGTCGAGGTCTTCTGGCCGATGGCGACATAGATGCAGATGACATCGCCGCCCTTCTGGTTGATGATGGTGTCGATGGCGATGGCGGTCTTGCCGGTCTGGCGGTCGCCGATGATGAGCTCACGCTGGCCGCGGCCGATGGGGATCATGCTGTCGATGGCCTTGATTCCGGTCTGCAGCGGCTCTTTCACAGGCGTCCTTTCCACGACCCCGGGTGCCAGGCGTTCCACCATCATGTAGGCGTCGGTCTGGATGGGCCCCTTCTCGTCCAGGGGCAGTCCCAGCGGGCTGACCACGCGCCCCACCATGCCTTGGCCCGAGGGGACCTGCATGATCTTGTGCGTGCGTTTGACCATGTCGCCTTCCTTGACCAGGTGGCTCTCGCCCAGCAGGACGGCACCCACGCTGTCCTCTTCCAGGTTCAGGGCCAGGCCGAACACCTCATGGGGGAACTCCACCAGCTCGTTGAACATGACGCGGTCCAGCCCGTAGATACGAGCGATGCCGTCACCCACGGAGATCACGGTCCCGACTTCTCTGATGTCCACATCGGTTTCATATCCCTCGATCTGGCTCCGAATGATCTTGCTTATCTCGTCCGCTTTAATTTGCATGGTTCCGTCTACCCTTCTATGATTTTTTCTCTGAGTTTCTCCAGGCCGCCTTTCAGGGAGACATCGTACTCTACGTTCCCTTTGCGCAGGGCCAGCCCCCCGATCAGCGAGCCGTCCAGCCGGTAATTGAGGGCCACCGGCCGCTGTTCGATTCTCTCCAGCTTCCCCTGCAGCGCCTTTTTCTGTGATTCCGTGAGCGGCACGACGGACAGGACCTCTATGGTGGAGACACCCCGGGACGCATTCCACATATCCGGGAGCAGGGCGATGATGTCGGGAAAAAGTCCGAGCCGTTCCTTTTCCACCAGTAAAAGGATAAACCGGACGGCTTTGGGCTGCAAGGAGAGCTTCGACAACACCTCTGCGGTTATCTTTTTTTTCCTCGAGGCCGGGATAAACGGTGTCAGCAGGATGTCCGCCAGATCTTTCTGTTCGTTCAACAACCCGGCCAGGGAATTCAATTCATCCGTAAGTAAGGCATACTCCTCCTCGCTCCGGATCGAGTCCAGAAGCCCCTGGCAGTAGCGCTTAATCAGAGCCTGATTTTTCATACAGCCTCTCGAGCCTTTCGATGGATGAATCGATGAGTCGAGCCTGACGCTCGGGTGTCATCTTCGCCAGGATCCTCTCCCGGGCCTTTTCCGTGGCCAGCCCCGCCGCATATTCCCGCAGTTCCCGCGTCACAGCCTGGGAAACCAGCCCGATCTCCTGATGGGCCAGCTGCTTCAGCCGCCGGGCCTCTTCCTGGGCGTGCCCGAGGATTCTCTCCTTTTCCACTCGGCCCTGTTCCTCGGCCTCGGACTGAATCTGGCCTATCTCCCCGGTCAGTTCCTCGAGGCGATTCTGCGCCTCCTCCAGCCTGGACTCGGACGCCTGCCGGGATTCGTTGGTCTCCCGGATGGACCGGTCGATATCCCGCCCCCGGTTCTCCAGGAATTTCCTGAGGGGTTTGAACAAGAGGAAGCCAAGTCCACCGAAAAGGACCACAAAATTCACCACCTTCCCTACAAAAACCATGGGATCGGTTTCGTGATGCTCCTCCTCGACAGCAGATGTCATGAACATCATCAGCGGCAGAGCCAGCAGGAGGACGACCAGATATTTTCGATTCGGCTTCACGAGAGCAGCTTCTCCTCGATCTTTTCGGCCATCCAGTCGCTTTCCTTTTTAAGGTCGGACTTGAGATCCCGGACCTGCTTCTGAAGCTCCTGGCGGGCCTCATCCACCTGGGCACGGCACTCCTGCGAGACCTCGGAGAACATCCGCTCTTTTTCCTTCAGGGCCTCCTTTTCCAGCGAATCCTGGATCGCGTAAGCTGCCGCACGGGCCTGTTTGATCTCGTCCTCGAATTTGCGCAGGCTGTCCTCGTAGGCCAGCTCGGCCTGGACGCCGGCTTCCCGGTCCGAGGCAATCCCGTCTTCCCGGTCGCGCATGATCCGGCGGATGGGATTGAAGACTGTCTTGGTCAGCACCAAGACCAGGATCCATATGATGGCGAAAACGAGTATGATGCTGGAGTCGATCTGAAGCATGCTACTTTATCTCTATCTTGAATGATCCAGGTTATTAAATTCTGCCGAAAATTAGAAGGAATACTTACCACTTTTTATAGAAAAAAGCAAACGCGCTAGCTCAGCGCGGACCGAGGATCGGGGAACAGTTTTTTGACTTCGCCCACCAGAAAAAGCGATCCGGTGATGACGACCGCGCTCCGCTCCCCGGCTAGGGCCAGCGCACGGCGAACCGCTTGGGCCGTATCCGGTTCCTGCTCCACCCGGTCGAGGAAGTCGGGCGCGCACCGGGCTATCTCTTCGGGAGAAGCCGCCCGGTCATAGGGATACCGGGTGAGGATGATCCGCTCGGCCAAGGGGAAGAGGACCCGGGCCAGTTCCTCGATCTTCTTATCCTTCATGGTAGCGAAGACCAGGATCACGGGCGAGCCCAGCCGTCCCCGTATGAACTCCCGCAGGGCCAGCGCGCCTTCCAGGTTATGGGCACCGTCCAGCACAACCCGGGGGAGGTCCAGGAATGTCTCCAGGCGGCCCTCCCAGTGAGTCGTCGCGATCCCGGTGAGGATCTTTTCCGTTTCGATCGGCTGCCACAGGCGGCCAAGTTCACGCGCAGCGGTCAGGGCCACGGCCGCGTTCTTCCCCTGATGCAGGCCGGGAAGTGAAGGGGTGAAGACCTGGGCCTCCGCCGCGGTCGTGTACGTGAACGTGTCTCCCTCAGCCGAGGGTTCCACGGTCAAGCTGTTCCCCCGCCCAAAGACCTCGATGAAGGGCGCCGCGTTCCTACCGGCCTGCCGCCGGATGGCGTGGACCGCCTCCCGAGCCTCCGCCCCGCACACCACAGGAACGCCGGGTTTGATGATGCCGGCCTTTTCGAAGGCGATCTCCGCCAGGCTCTCGCCCAGGGACCTTTGATGCTCCTCTGAGATGGTGGTGATGACCGACAGTTCGGGGGTGACCACGTTGGTGGCATCGAACCGCCCCCCCATGCCCACTTCCAGGACCGCCATATCGACTCGCTCCTCCGCGAAGAACCTGAAGGCCGCACATGTGAGAAGCTCAAAATGTGTGGGAGGCGAGGCCAGTTTCCCCGAACCGATGAGCCGCTCGATCTGCGAGCGCAGCCGGGTCAGGACCCGGCTGAAGGCCTTTGCAGAGATCGGCTCGCCGCCTACCCTGATCCGCTCTTCGTAGCGGACCAGGTGGGGCGAGGTGTAGAGCCCGGTCCTGAGTCCCTGCAGGGTTAGGATCCGGGTCAGCATGGCACACACCGACCCTTTCCCGTTGGATCCGGCCACCAGCACACTGGGATAGGTTTGATGGGGATTTCCCAGGGCAGCGAGGATGGTGCGGACGTTGTCCAGCCCGAACCTCATCCCCAGGGTCTGGATCTGTTCCAGGTAGCTCAGGCACTGCCGGTAATTCATTGCGGGCGGTTTAGGAAGAGACGCAGTGCCCGGATGAGGTAATCGCGGATTTCCCGGCGGCCCACCACGGCGTCCAGCATGCCGTGCTGGAGCAGGAATTCCGAGCGCTGGAATCCCTTGGGCAGTTTTTCCTTGATGGTCTGCTCGATGACGCGGGGGCCGGCGAATCCGATCAGGGCGTTCGGCTCGGCGATGTTGATGTCCCCCAGCATGGCGTAGCTGGCGGTCGTCCCTCCGGTGGTCGGGTCGGTCATCAAGGAGATGTAGGGGATGCCGGCCTGCTCCAACCGGGCGATGGCCGCGCTGGTCTTCATCAGCTGCATCAGGGAAAGGATGCCCTCCTGCATGCGCGCTCCCCCGGAGCAGGAGACCACGATGACCGGGAGCTTTTCCGCGAGAGCCCTTTCCAAGGCCCGCGTGACCTTCTCGCCCACCACAGAACCCATACTCCCGCCCATGAAGGCGAATTCCATGGCCGAGACCAGAACGCGTATGCCGCCCATGCTCCCGGCGGCGTTCAACACGGCATCCGGCAGGGAGGTCTTGGCCTGGTTCCTTCGGATCCGGTCGGAATACTTCTGGGTGTCTTCGAACTCCAGAGGGTCGAGCGGCCGGATGTTTTCGTCATAGAGCTCGTACCGCCCCTCATCGAAGAGCATGGCGAGCCGCTCCTGGGCTGTGAGCCGGAAATGAAAGCTGCAAGCCGGGCAGACGTACAGGTTATCCAGGATGTCCTGCTTATACTGAATGCGGCGGCAGTTGTTGCAGCGCGTCCACAGATTTTCCATATCTTTCATGAAGAGGCTTTTTTTGCATCGGGTGGACTGTCCGGCGAACTCAACTGGGAAACCATGTCCAGCACAGAATCCGGGGAGGGCAGATCATCGGTGATATCGATCTCGTCCTGGAGAAGGTTCAGGACCGAGCCCAGGAGCCTGTTCTTGTCAAAGGGCTTCTCGAAGTAATCGGAGGCTCCGAAGGAGCGCAGCGCCTCGTTCTTGTACTGCGCGCCCTTGTACAGCCCGGTGACGATCACGACCGGTACGCTGCCCTTGGTCTCGCTTGAGATCTTCTGCGTGAGATCGAATCCGTGCAGCTTGGGGAGCATGGCCTCCAAGACGATCAGGTCCGGCCGCTCCTGTTTGAAGACCTCGTACGCCTGCAGGCCGTCGGACGCCTTGACCACACTCAGGCCTTTGGCCTTGAACAGCTCCTCAAGGCTTTCCAGGTTCTTCACATCGTAATCGACGATCAGGATCTTTTTCTTCGACATAGCAGCACCGGGCCCTTCATTGTATGGATTCCTCCCCCACCTGTCAATCGCTCCCGCAAGACGATCCAGGGAGTATGGTCATTTGCAGGGGATTGTGATATATTTGCCGGGATGGAAGAGCAAGCCACTCGGGACCTGTCCGTTATCATCCCGGTCTACAACGAAGCTCAGAACCTAGAGGAACTGCATACTCAGATCGTGGATTCCTGCAGCAGGTTGGGTAAAAGCTTCGAGATCATTTTTATCGACGACGGCAGCCAGGACGACTCCTATGCCGTCCTGAAAAAGCTCCGCGCCGGAGACGGCTCCATCAGGCTTATCCGCCTGCGCAAGAACTTCGGACAGACCGCTGCCCTTTCCGCTGGTTTCGACCACGCCCGGGGAGAGGTCATCATCACCCTGGATGCCGACCAGCAGAACGATCCCAATGACTTCGGCCTGCTCCTGGAAAAGATCGACGAGGGATTCGACCTGGTCAACGGCTGGAGGATCAAGCGCAAGGACAAGTTCCTGACCAAGCGGGTCCCTTCGGCGGTCGCCAACTGGTTGATCTCGCTCATCACTCGTGTCAAGCTCCACGACTACGGCTGCACGCTCAAGGCCCTGCGCAGGGATGTCGCCCAGAACATCAACCTCTATGGGGAGATGCACCGCTTCATCCCGGCCATCGCCAGCCACATGGGCGTCACCATCGCGGAGGTCAAGGTCAACCACCGGCCCCGGCGTCACGGCAAGTCCAACTACACCATATCCCGGACCATCCGCGTGGTCTTCGATCTCCTGACCGTTAAGTTCCTGCTCAGCTATTCCACCCGGCCGCTGCAGTTCTTCGGCCTTTTCGGGCTGGTGAGCGGGCTCATCGGAGGCGCGCTGGGGCTCTGGATGTCCTACCAGCGGCTGTTCCAGAACAAAGGCCTTTCCGACCGGCCGCTGCTGCTGCTGGCCATCCTGCTGATGGTGACCGGGTTCCAATTCATCACGCTGGGGCTGCTGGCCGAGATCATGGTCCGGGCCTACCATGAATCGCTGGGAAAGCGCATCTACTATATCAGGGAGGTCATCGATCCCGGTGACGACCCAGCCTCCGAGTGACCCGCCCATGAACATCCTCATGCTGGCCCCGGAACCCTATTTCCAGCCCCGGGGAACTCCCATCAGCGTCTTTTTCCGCCTCAAGGCCCTCTCCGCCATGGGGCATCACGTCGACCTCATCACCTACCACCTGGGGGAAGACAAGGGCTTCCCCAATGTCCGCATCCTGAGGATCCCCGACCTCTTTCGCATCCGAGGGATCAGGATCGGCCCCTCCTGGGCCAAGATCCCACTGGATTCTCTGATGTTGGTGAAGACCGTGGGGCGGCTGCTGCGGAAACGCTACGACCTGATCTTCTCCCACGAGGAAGCGGCCTTCTTCGGCACGGCCCTGGGCCGGCTCTGGCGCGTCCCGCACATCTATGACATGCACTCCAGCCTCCCACAGCAGCTGGAAAACTTCGAATTTACGCGCTCCCGGTTCTGGATCCGGGTGTTCCACGGGATCGAGAATTTCATCCTCAAACATTCCGGGAGTGTCATCGTGATCTGCCCGGACCTCCTCCGCCAGGTCGAGGAAGCCGGCCGAGGTGAAAAAGCGGTCCTGCTGGAGAACTTCCTGGAATTCGATTATCCCGGGACATCCCCGGATGACCTCCAGAAAAAACGGGGCGAGTACGCCTCCCCGACCGAGAAGATCATCCTGTATGCAGGCAACTTCCAGTCCTACCAGGGGATCCCGCTGCTGCTGGAGGCTGCGGCCCGCATGAAGGATGAGCCGGTGAGGTTCCTGCTGGTGGGCGACACACCGGAGGCGGTGGCACGCATGCAGGAAAAAGCCCGGGAACTGGGGATCGCTGACCGGGTCTGCTTCACCGGGCAGGTTCCTCCCGAGAGGGTACCCGAGTTCGTTGCCATGGCTGATGCGCTGGTCTCCCCCCGGCTGTCCGGCACCAACACACCCCTGAAGATCTACTCCTTCCTAAAGTCGGGGAAGCCGCTGGTGGCCACGGACCTCTGGACCCACTCCCAGGTCCTGGACCAGGGGATGGCTTTCCTGGTGCCCCCCGATGCCGAAAGCCTGGCCGGCGGCCTCAGGCAGGCCCTGTTCACGCCGGAAGGCGGGGCGCGCGCACAGAGAGCCGCCGAGATGGCGGCCCGGGAGTACACCTTCCCCCGGTATCAGGAGAAACTAGGGTTTGCCCTGCAGAAGGCCGGCAGGGACGGGAAGGCGGGGGTGAGGGAGTGACGCAGAGGGCGCTGGTCACCGGAGCCTCGGGTTTCATCGGGCGACATCTCGTACGCGAACTGGTGCGGCGGCGATGGGATGTCCGTATCCTGGTACACGAGCGGACACTGGATTGGCCGACGGAGTGCGAGGCTTTCCAGGGCGACATCACGGATCCCCCCAGCCTCGAGAAATCCCTGCAGAACGTGGACACGGTTTTCCATCTGGCAGCCGCACTGGGGGCCTCCCAGCTCGACAGAAAGGGATTCGCCCGCGTCAACGTTCAGGGCACGGCCAATCTGCTCTCAGCCGCCCGGGACCAGGGAAGCGCCCGCTTCATCCACTTCAGCTCCGCCGGAGTCTTGGGCCGCGTGGAAGCCGAGACGACGGCGGACGAAGGGAGCCCCTGCCGGCCTCAAGACATCTATGATCAGACCAAGCTGGAAGGAGAGCGGCTCGTCCTGAATGATGCCGCAGGCGGCCCGGGGATCGTTGTGGTGCGTCCCGGATGGGTATACGGGCCGGAGGACCGCCGGACCTTCAAGCTCATACGGGCCATCGCCCGCAAAAGGTTCCTGCTGGTGACCAAAGGGAAGGCCTGGCAGACTCCGGTCTACATAGATGACCTCATTCAAGGCGTCCTCTTATGCGCAGAAAAGGGCGGCTCCGGATCCACCTACCACCTGTCCGGACCCGAGACCCTGACCGTCCGTGAGATCGTGGATGCCATCGCGGCGGCGGCCGGAACTCGGGTTCCCCGGTTTACCCTGCCCTTATTCCCCGTCAAGGTGGCCGCCTGGAAGCTGGACAAAACCTTCCGGCTGTTCCATCGGGAGGCGCCTCTCACCATGGGGAAGCTGGCCTTCTTCATCCACCCCAAGCCCCTCTCCAGCCGCAAGGCCTGCCAGGAACTGGGCTATGCCCCCCTCACCGACTTCCGCACGGGTATGACCCGGGCCATCTCCTGGTACCGTGAGAACGGCTGGCTCTGATTTGACTTGTGAGGGGGGGGTCGCTAAGATAGGCGGGACAAAAACAAGGACAGGTTCGAAGGCGCATGGACAAAGAGAAGGTCGGCCGATTCTACGACGTGGTCTGGACGGAATACCTCCCGGAATACGAAGAGACGGAGAAGCACTGGAAGATCTTCTTCACCTCCGAGGAAGTCGCGGGGCGCTCGGTGCTCGACGCCGGCTGCGGCACGGGCATCTTCAGCATCATATTCGCCAACCAGGGGGCCGGCAGGGTCACGGGTATCGATATAAGCGAGGGCAGCCTGGGCACGGCGCGCGGCCTCAAAGAGAAATTCGGGCTGGACTCGGCCGAATTCATGAAGCAGGACATGCTCGACCTGCCGTTCGCGGACGCGAGCTTCGACATCGTCTGGGCCTGGGGTACGGTCCACCACACCACGGATCCTTTCCAAGCGATCGACCAGCTCATCCGTGTCCTCAAACCGGGCGGGGCGCTGCTGCTGGCCGTCTACACCCGGACCCGCCTGACCTTTATCCACGAGATCATCCGCAAGACCCTGGTCCGCACGCCGAGGCGCTCCTGGACCTGCCTGTCCAAGGTGATGGCGCTGTTCCTGGCTCCGGTTGTGTTTGTCTTCAAGAAACGGGAGAAATCCCGTAAGGGAGAAAAGCTGGAGGAGCTCATCCTGGACTGGTACTTCGTGCCCATCCGGCACTACTACCGGCCGGAGGAGATCCGGAAATACCTGGAAGACAAGGGATTCTCCATCGAAAAATTCCTTCCGGCCTCCGGGCGCTTCGACAGCACCTCCAATTTCATCTTCAAGGCTCGCAAAGTCTGATCCCCCGGCTTCCCAAATCCCCCGGACGCAGTGTATAATACACACATGCACCCCTTCAGAGCGTTCATCGCCTTGAATCTCGCCCTGCTGATCCCGGCCGGATGCGGGGGGACTCCGGAGCCGGAGCCCCGGGCTTCCCTGGCAGCCCCGTCCGACCCCTCCTTCATCCTTCCGGGAAGGATCCTCTTCCAGTCCAACGCGGACGGCGACAACGAGATTTTTATTCTGACCCGGGACGGTGTCCGGCAGCTGACAGACAACGACTGGGAGGACGAATATCCTGTCTGGTCTCCCGACGGCGGGCGGATCGCCTTCGCTTCCGACCGGAACGGGAGCTACGACA
>JAUXEH010000393.1 GCA_030620655.1 Candidatus Aminicenantota bacterium
ACACCAATTTCCGATGTCGGAAATTGGTGTCTGTCCCCTATTTTCTCTGTCCCCTATTTATATCTTTTTCTATTCGAGGTAGCCCAGGCTCTTCAGGATATTGCGCCGGCCGCTTTCCCTGGCAGTGGGAATGGGGGCGGGCCGGAGGCCTCCATCTTCAATCCAGCCGGAAAGGACCGAGTCCAGCCGCACCGCTCCCGTGGGGAGATCGGGAAAGAGATTCAGAGTCTCGCGCGGGTCGGCGCCCAGGTCGTAGTACTCCTTTAAGAGCGGAGCCTGGCGGACCTCTTTCCAGATGAGCTTGGCCTCTGAGGTTCTGACGGCATGCCGGGGTTCGCACTTCTCGGGGAAGGGATAGGTCTCGGAAAAGGCGGCGGCGGCAGTCGGCTCTCCGCTTCCGCCCAAGAGCGGGACAAGGCTCTTTCCCTCGGCGTGGGACGGGCACTTAATGCCGAGGAGGTCGAGAACGGTGGGCAGAATGTCCAGGCTCTGGACCATCTCACCGATTCGCCGGGTGGCCGGGACCAGGCCGGGGGCGTGAATAACGAAAGGGATCATAATACACTCATCGTAGAGGGCTATGTCGTGTCCGAAATAGTTTTCGTGTTCATATAGAAGCTCCCCGTGATCGGACGTAACTATGACGATGGTGTTCTCCATCAGGTCCATCGATGACAGCGCGTCCAGCAGGTGGCCGATCTGAGCATCCGAGAAAGCCACTTCGCCGTCATAGCATCCGGACAGGTATTCCACATCCTCCGGGGCAAGTTTGATCTCTTCCCGCCAGACCTTCATGATGAACTCCGGGTCGCTGGTAGCCGTGCCATTGTAAGCGCCCGCGAAAGCCCCGCGATAGCGCGGGGGAGGATCATAAGGCCGGTGAGGATGGAACCAGTGAACCCACAGGAAGAACCTCGAATCGGCATGCTGCTCAAGCCAGGCCAGCACTCCACCGGTGGTGGCATCTCCCTCGTTGGTCTTAAGCAGCCGCCCCACCCTGATTGTCGCTTCCTTGTGAACCTCCCAGTAGGTATCGAACCCCTGGTCCAGGCCATACTTGGAATCCAGCGCATGGCTGCTGATGAAGGCGCCGGTCACATAACCCTTACTCTTGAGTATCTCAGCCAGCGTGGTCTGCCCGGCGCCAACCACGCTCTCGTGGCTTATGACCAGGTGTGTCCTCGGATTGGTGCCTAAGAAAATGGAGGCATGGGATGGGAGGGTCTGGGATGACTGACAGACCATATTCTCAAAGAGAGCGCCTGCTTTTGCAAACCGGTCGATCCTGGGACTTGTCGACCGGTCATGGCCATAGCAGCCGAGGTGATCCGACCTAAGCGTGTCGATGGTTATGATGACGACATTGTAGGCGGGTTTCTCTCCACAGCCGGAAAGCAGGACGAGCGACACTGCCATGAGGAGAAGCCAGGCCCGCAGCGCGGGAGGCACACGGCTTGCCGATTCATGCCTAATGGTTTTCATTTCACCCTAAGTTAGCACATCGGCCCCGCCGAGTCAATTTGCGCACGAGTCCCACGACACCGCCTGCCGCGGCTCTGCGTGGCCCTCCGGCAAGACAGGCGGCCCTCAAAGAGGAGGCCTTGAGACAGGGTGACATTTCTATGTTGCAGAATACATGACATTTCTATGTTGCAACTACATGCGGCTCCGTACAGTTGACCCCCTTCGTGCGCGGTGGTATCATCTGTCCCGCGTTGACGAGTCTCGTGGTCGCCATCCCGGCCCCGGACGTCACGCGGGGGCCGTAGAGATGGACCGTGGGCCACAAGATCTTGAGAGGTTCCAGTGGAAGGGCCGTGTGCTGATCGGCCTGGCCGTCCTGCTTATGCTCTCCTGTCAGGGAGAGCGGCCGCAGTCGAAGGCCGACTCTCTTGAGAGACGCCTGGAGAAACTCCGGTCCGTACCCTATACCTCCCTGACCGAAGAGGCGGGCGGTGACACTTCGGGGGTGATTCTGCATGACCCCAGCCGCGCCTGGCCCGGCTACAACCTCTATTGCTCCAGGACATCGCCGGAGGCGTTCCTCATTGACATGGGAGGAGCCGTGGTTCACCGGTGGTCATATCCGCAGGCCGACGACCGCGTCTGGGACTATGCCCTGCTTCTTGAGGGTGGAGAGCTGATGGTGCTGAACAAGTTTGTAAATATCTTGAAGCTGGATAAGCACTCGAACCTCATCTGGGAGCAGCCCGCCGAAGTCCATCATGACATCGTGCAGGACGGGGAGGGCGCCTTTTACGTGATTCAACGCGAGACGAAAACCTACCGGGGTGTTGAGGTGAGGTTCGCATCGATCCTGCATCTTGACCCGGAGGGTAGAATGCTGGACAGGTGGTCCACCCACGACAGCCTCGATGAGATCACTCAAAAGTTCGATCGGCGGTCCTTCCTCGATAACATCCTGGACAGCCTGGAGGTGGATGGGGAAGTGGATGGGGAAGTAGAGGGGACAGCGCCCCAGACGGCGAAGAGGATTCCAGGGAGACTGGAAGCAAGCAAGATGGGGAAGCGCGCTACAGTATATGACTATTTTCATCTTAACACCGTCACCCTTCTTCCCGAAACGCGCCTGGGCAAGGAGGATTCGCGATTCGCCGAAGGGAACCTGCTGATCTGCCTGCGGAACGTTAACCAGATTGCCATCCTGGAGAGGATGAGCAAGGAGATCACCTGGGTCTGGGGTGAGGGCATCCTGGAGTGGCCCCATCATCCCACCATGCTCGCGAACGGCAATATACTCATATTCGACAATGGGAT
>JAUXEH010000058.1 GCA_030620655.1 Candidatus Aminicenantota bacterium
GGAAACCCCGCCGACATGCACGGCGATGATGAATATTCCCTTCTGTTTGCAGAAGTCGATGACCTTCTTCAGGCGGTCGACCTCGTCATCCACGGTGAGGCCCGAAGCGCCCATGCCCTTGAGGCTGGCGCCGATGGCGAAGATGACTGTCTTGTAGGGAGTGCCCTGCGGGAACGCGTCCAGGTCCGTGTAGACCTCGACATGGAATCCGGAGCGGGATTCGCCTTCCCGGTCTCCCAGGCCCACTCCCAGTCCCAGCATCTCCACATCCGGAACATCACAGTAGTCATACATGATGCCGGCCTCTTCACAGATGATGTTGAGTGTGGTCACGTCCTGACTCTGACCTGCGGACGTGTTCAGCAGCGGAAGCTGGGCCTTGGGCGTGGTTTCCTGGGCGCCCAGGGGAAAGGCCCAGATCCATGCCAGCGTCAGCAGGAACACCAGAGGAAGCCTGAACCGTTTTTTGCATCTCATGCGTTTCGTTCTCCTTGATTATTTCTTGCGCGGCGGCTGCGCCGGCAGCTTGTGATAGCGTACCACCTCCCGCAGCCAGTCCTCCGGGTAGGGAAGGTTGCTGCGTTTGCGCGTTTCCGTGTCGTAGATGCCTAGGCCGCGGTACTTGACGAGCAGCTCGTCTCCCAGCTTCCACCAGGCATTGACCACCAGGGCGGCGTTGTTGTTGCAGTATTCGGTAAGGTATTCGACGGCTTTTTCCGGGTCTTCGTCATAGAGCTGCTTGGCGAAAGTGTCGATCGCGGGGGTCATCTCGACCGCTCGCGCCTCCCACTTGTCCTGGGCTTTTTTCACGTCCTCGATGGCATGGGAGTAGGCCACCAGGGTATGGAAGTCCACGTAGTCGAAGGCCCAGCGGGCGGATTCGCGGTTGAACTCCCAGTGGTCGCCGATCTGGAAGGAGTACGGGATCTCCGTTATCCCGATGTAGAGGGGCATGTAGCAGGCCGTGTCCTGGGCTCCGAAGCAGAGCCACACGATGCCACCGATGGGATCGGGCAGCCAGTCCCGGCACTGGGTGACCGTGGTGTACTCGGCCCGGTTGACGCCGATGGTGCGGGGTGTGAAGTAGGTCACGCCGTCCACCCTGATCGACCGGGGGTGATAGTTGGGGTTCTTGAAGGGCCCGCCCCGCAGGCCGGCGGCCGGGTCGAACTTGGTGCCCTGGAATTTGTCCCGGGTGAGATTCATCACGTCCTGCACGGAGAGCTGCTTGTCCGGCTTGACCGAGAAGGGGAAATCCATGTTCGGCGTGTCGGCACTGAACTTCCGGGAGGGGGCCACCAGGTCGAAGAAGCGCCACATGCGAGCGCGGGATCCCCCGGTGCTGTTGGCGCTGAACTCAGACGGTGAGTAGACCTTTTTCCAGTTGAAAGCTTCCCCGTTTTCCGGGTCATACAGGTTTTTCTCGATGGCTAAGGAGACGATGTTGGACGAGCCCATAAAGTAGTCGCTGTTGTCCAGGTCGATCTCGCCGATGCGCGACTCGTTGGGGCATACGCTCACGTGGTCGTCGGGCACGCGCTGGGCGCACCAGACCGCACCCGGCCGGCCGCTCTCCGGTGTCCACAGCGGGCCCACCGGCATGATCTCGAAGATCCAGATCTCGTTCGGGTCGGAGATGGCCAGCATCTCACCGCCGTCGTGGAAGCCGTAGCCGTATTCTTCGGCCAGGGATCCTATGATGCTGATGCAGTCGCGTGCGGTCTTGGCCCGTTCCATGCCCAGCTGCGTGAGCGCGGTCAGGTCCAGCTTGGCCGAGGGCGTGCGGTTGGCCAACTTCCTTTGTGTCCCGATGGTGGACTCGCCTATGGCCACCTGATTCTCGTTCATGTAGCCGAACATGCCGTGGATGTAGGCATAGGTGCGTTCCGGCTGCGGGATGTCCAGGCCGATGTAGTCCTGCTTGATCCTCTCCCACTTGAGCCCTTCCGCCGGGGGCCAGGTGATGTATTGGGAAACATGGTAGATCCTGCGGCCTTCGCCCTCCTTGTGTTCCCCGCCGGGCACATAGCGGAAGGTCCAGTCGCACATCCCGCAGTCGCAGGTGTGCGTGCTCATGACCGAGCCGTCCACCGAGGCATCCTTGCCCACCAGGATGACCGTGCAGCCTTCGGGGGCGTCCCAGGCCAGGGTTTCGTCGGCCTCAACAGCCCTCTGTGCCGCGGCCGATGGGTTCCAGCCCAGGGCCACGATCAGGCAGATGCCCAGGACCAGCCAGATATGTTTCGTTTGTTTCAAAATACACCTCCATTCAAGTTGTTATGCTATCTATTTATCAGATTTGTCCTCTCAGGTCCATTCCAATCTCAATCCTCAGGGCATCTCCAATCGACTCCTGTTATGAGCCCTGCCTCGAATACTGAAAGCGAACCTTGCCCTTTGTCTCATCGAAGAAAAGCCGCTTCAAGCTCAGCAGGGGACGGATCATGTATTACAGCCATGTTGAATGCCTGGATTTGCCCATCCTGGCAATCCCTGTCCTTGGCGGAGCATCCCAAATGAAGAGTCCCTGGAGGGATCCATATGTATCGTTCCCCGTCCAGTGGATTGACCGCAGTAATTATTTTTTGATCAGCGTCCTGTGATCCACAGGCGGTGAATACCACAGTAATCCAGGCTATTATTAATATTTTCATGGTATGCATAATTTGCCTGACATAAAATGACAAATCTTCCACAATTTTCCTCAATTTCCCCCACTGACATCCTGGAATGAGCTTATCACAGGAAAAAAGCTGAGATCAAGGATAAAACAAAGAAGAAAATCGACAAAAAAAGGCAAAGTCCTGCTGGGCATAGACGACGATATAGTTCCCATGAGGAAGCATCTGGTGTCGGAGGGTGCGGCGGGTCATGCGATTGAGTTCAGGCCGGTTTTCACCAAGCAAATGCATCTGAAAGAGCCTGCCCAGGTTTCGAAAAGGCTGTACTTTCCGGGGATAATAGCAGTGTTCCAGTACGAATAAATCATAAATTTCTCCTTGTAAATTGAACGATAATCGTTTATATTTCAAACATGATTAAACGGAGATTATTAAAAGGCCTTGAACAATCCTTAAAGACTTTCCCGGTAGTGGGGTTGATAGGTTCCAGGCAAAGCGGAAAAACTACATTAGCCAAAATGATTTCTTCTTCCAGGAAAACAAAAGTACTCTATCTCGATCTAGAGCGCCCTTCGGACCTTGCAAAACTCAATGAAGCTGAAATATTTCTTGAAAGATTTGAAGACCGTCTGATCATTATTGATGAGGTGCAGAGAAAACCTGAACTTTTTCCTCTGATAAGAGTCTTAGTTGATCACGGAACCAGGAATAGAGAGCGTTTTTTCATCCTTGGCTCTGCTTCTCCATCATTGGTCAGGCAAGCATCAGAAAGTCTTGCCGGCCGAATTGTCTATCATGAATTAGCCCCTTTTACTTTGGATGAAGTACATAAAAAACAAATGCGCAGGCTCTGGTGCCGGGGAGGTTATCCTCTTAGCTTTCTCTCTGACTCTGATGAACAGAGTCAAGTATGGCGGGAATCATTCATCCAGACATATCTGGAAAGGGATATTCCCCAATTAGGTTTTCGCATTCCTGCAATGCAGCTTCGTCGTTTTTGGGAAATGGTAGCTCATAGCCACGGACATATCTGGAATGCCAGCAAGATAGCTGGTAGTATGGATGTGTCAGCTCCCGCAATTCGGAGATATTTGGATATTCTAAATGACACATTTATAATCCGTCAGCTTCAACCTTATTTTCCTAATGTCAAAAAAAGATTGGTTAAGTCCCCAAAAGTGTACTTGCGAGATAGTGGTTTATTACACACTTTGCTCCGGATATCTGATGAAGAAGTTCTTCTTGGTACACCCTATGCAGGCTCATCTTTTGAGGGTTGGGTCATAGAACAAATAAGGGCTGTGATTCCTTCTTCATGGCCTCTGTATTTTTATAGAACCAGTTCTGGTGCTGAGATGGACCTGGTATTGTTGCCTCCGAAAAAACCACCGTTAGGCATAGAAATTAAATTTTCCAAATCACCGGGTTTGTCCAAAAGTTTCAGACAGGCCTTCTCCGATTTGGGATGTCAGCAGGGATACATTGTCTGTTTGGTAAAGGAGCGTTTTCCTCTGGGAAAGAAAGTTGAGGCCTTGCCGGTTGAAGAATTATCCCATCTAAGAAAAGTGCTTAATTTATAAGTTTTTCCCGAAGCAGCAGGGAAAAGATCTCATGGGTGAAGATTTCTTGGATCATCCGGGGCTGTGCCTCCTTATTTCTTGGCTCGCTCTCCTCTTCGAGGAACCATGCCCGGTCGCCTTTTAGGGGGTCAGGATCGAGTCTTCAAAACCTCAGAGAAAAGGGAATTAATTGAGATGGATCCGTTCGGGATCGGCCTGCGCGGGATCATGGAAAAAGTGCCCCACTCCTTTTTCCACCACCTCGGCATAGCGCGGGACTCCGCTAAAAACGATGGCCCGCTCCGGGTTCCTGCGGGAGTACTGGCGGCAGAGCTCCAGCACCACCGAGCAGTGCTGCCCCACGCGTTTTTCCATGGGCCAGCCGGTTTCGTCATAGGGGACGAACAGCAATCCTTTCTGCGCCAGGCTCAGCAGGAAGGGGTCCTGGCCGTTGAGCAGCAGGTCCGTGGTCTTGGGCCCGGTGGGCTGGTCGAGGAAGGGGAGGGGCGCTTCCAGCAGGAAGGGGAGGGTGTCCGAGTAGTCCCCGATCTCGCGGTGCGAGAGGCCCCGGAATCCTTTGGGGGAGGATTCGACGTGGCTGTCGAAGCCCTCCATGGCCTTGACCGTGAGCGAAACCATGGTGGCCAGGCGCACCGAGCTTTCGGGCGCCACGATGCAGTTGGTGACCGGGAACATGGTCTCGGCGCCATGGATGTCGACCGCCAGGTCCACTTCTTCTTGCCGCATGATCTCCATGGCCGCGAAGGTGACCCTTTCCATGAGGGGGCCGTCCGGCCGCCCGGGCCAGGTGCGGTTGGTGTTGCGGATGTCCAGGAAGGAGAGGAGCTGTTTGTCGGGGTAGTGGATGTAGACGTCCGGGTCCGGCCACTGGTCCAGGGGTGAGGCGTCCCGGTTGCCCATTCGGAACCGCTTTTTCCCCCAATCCGTGGGGATGTCGAAGTAGAGGGGGTAGCCGTCGCCCGGGCGCGTGTTGCGGCTCCCGCTGTGGTTGAACTGCGGGATGACGATGAGCGTGCCCTTTTCCACCACGGCGTTTTCTATCAGGATCAAGGCGGTGAGCAGGGCAGCGGGCTCGTTGGAGTGGGTGTTGCCCATGACCAGCAGCTTGCCGCCCGGCTCCTTGCCTTCGAAAAAGAACACCGGCGTGTCGGCCGGCGTGCCCTTGAGACCGGAACAGAAGTCACTGAGATGCCCGACCCTGGTTACTCCCGGGCCGGCCGTGATGGGCATCTGAAAGTGCCGGTGCCGGTGGAGCTGGATGCCGGCCTGGATCACGACCGCCGCTGTGATGCCCATGGCCAGAAGCTTATAGACCCCTGAGCCTTTCATCTCTTTCTTCTTCATTTTATCCTCAGAATCCTCAGGACCAGCGGGATCATGACCAGAAGATAGAGCAGCATGTCGTTTACACTCTTCTTCTCCCGGATAAAATTCCAGATAAGCAGGGCCAGGACAAAGGCCGAGATCAGGTAGTAGATCCACATGATGATGGTGTATGCCATGATGTTCACATGCTCCACTTCACGAGGAAATCCAGGCGCGCGCTGAAGACCACCATCAGGATCCCCACCACCGTGATGACGATCCAGGGCAGCCAGGTGCTGCGCAGGAAGCTCCCGTAGGTTCCCTTGTATTCCGAGACCATGACGGAAAGCCGGCCGATGAGCGCCGTGGGCGGCAGCCCGTCGCCCAGGGGCCAGAGCAGGCTCAGCCCGGCAATGGCCACGGTGGCGTGCAGGCCGATCGAATCCAGGAACCAGATCAGGGGGATGCCGATGATGGCGGCGCCGCCGTAGGTCAGGACCCCTTCCGAGACCGGGATGATGACGGCCAGTGAGATGAAGAGAAGCACCAGAGGAGTGGAGATAACGGCAAACGAAAGCAGCCCGCGCACCCCGGTGGTGGTCATGACCTGCTGCAGCATGCCCACCACGACCATGGTGGCCAGGAGCGGCAGGAGGCGCTTCACCGTGTCCCGCGATACCCGTAGGAAATTGATTTTTTTAGGGCTGACCAGGAGGGCCACCGCCCCGGCGATCACGAACTGCAGGGGCAGGCCCAGGACGGGCATGGCGAAGGGCCAGGCGCGGTTGGCCATCACCAGCCCGAAGAACACCGCAAAAGGCAGGAGTACGCGCCACCAACTCATGCCCGGGACCTGTTCGGGCAGCTTTCGCGCGGAAGCCTCCGCCTCGCCGTTCTTCGCCCGTGGCAGGCCCAGCACCAGCACGGTGAAGGTCCCCAGGATCAGGACGGGGATGCCCAGCGGCAGCTCGAAGCCCACATAGGGGATGGCCGTGCCCGCTGAAAGGATCATGGCCCAGATGTTGACCGGCGGTGCCGCGGCACTCAGGCCCGCCACGATGAAGAGGATGGCGGCCACCCGGCGGCGCGGGATGCCCAGGTAGATAAGGGCCATGGCCACCGGCGCACCGACCACCAGCAGGGACACGCTCCCGGCCCCGGTCAGGGCCCCGGGGATGAGGACGATCACCATCAGGACCAGCAGGGCGATCACCTTGAATCCGGCCAGGGTCTTGAGCGTGCCGCGCACCACATAGTCCACCCCCCCGGACTCTGAGATGATCGCCATGAAGATGGTGGCGGTGGTGAACACCAGGATAACGTCCAGGTAGGTGAAGGCCCCCTCCACCAGGTGGCGGGATAGCTCTTCGATAGGGGGTGTGCGCAGGAAGGCTCCGGCCATCCCTCCGGCGCCCGTAGCGACCAGCATGCTCAGCTCGACGGAGAGCCGCCGCCACTTGGCGGCGGCGTAGGCCAGCACCATGATCACCAGGATGATTCCGATCTGCATTTGCATGTGGCTCTCGCTCCTGGGTCCCATTCTATAACTCGGATTTTTGTTTAGTCAAGGAATCCTGTCCGCATCCTGAGTCCCGGCCTATTCAGCCCGAGCGGAAGACCGCTGTCCAACCTCCCCATGCGCTTGGACTGAAAGTGGCCGGCTTCCGAACTCCGCCCGGTCATCCTCTACGCTCGGTTTATGATCAGGTCCAAGAGAGACACGTGTCGCCTTGACCTGCTTCCGTAAAAAACTTGAGAGACAAACCGACCTCATGTAATTAAAGGATCCTTTATACGATATTGACTTTGGATATGTATCAGTGATACATAGACCTCACCGAAATCCAGGACAAAGGAGGATCTTATGCCGGATAACAGCGTTTCGATAAAACGGATTGTGACGGTTTTGGCATCGATATTTCTGGCTGCGTTTCTGCTGGGAACACCCGGATGCACGAAATCGAAGGAGGGGGTCATGCCGGAAGCGCCCATGGCGAAGAAGATCCCGAAGGAGCTCACCATCCACGGGGACACACGCATAGACGAATACTTCTGGCTGAACCAGCGGGAGGACCCGGAGGTGATCGCTTACCTGGAGGCGGAAAACGCCTACCAGGCAGAGGTCCTCAAGCACACGGAACCCCTGCAGGAGGCGCTGTTCACGGAGATCGTGGGCCGGATCGAGCAGACCGACATGTCCGTGCCCTACCGGGACAACGGGTACTATTACTACACACGCTACGAGGAAGGGGACGAGTATCCCTATCACTGCCGAAAAAAGGGAAGCTTGGAAGCGGAAGAGGAGGTCCTCCTCAACGTCAACACCATGGCCGAAGGGCACGATTATTTCAGCGTGTCCGGCCTCTCGGTAAGCCCCGATAATACGCTTCTCGCATACGGGGTCGACACCGTAAGCCGCCGCAAATATACCATTCATTTCAAGGGCCTGCAGACCGGGCAGGTGCTCGATAATACCATCCTTAACACTACGGGACGTGCGGTGTGGGCCAATGATAACCGGACCGTGTTTTATACGCGCAAGGATGAGGCACTGCGCCCCTTCAAGATCTTCAGGCATGTGTTAGGAACGGATGCCGAAAACGATCCCGAGATCTTCCACGAGGCCGACAATACATACGGCACCAATGTATTCAAGACCAAGTCCAAGAAATATCTGGTCATCGCCTCCTCCAGCACAGACTCTTCCGAGTACCGACTGCTGGACGCCGACACGCCCGACGGCAGCTTCCAGGTATTTCATCCCCGAGAGGCGGACCTGCTCTACAGCGTGGATCATTTCGGGGATTATTTCTACATCCGCACGAACCTCGACGCCCTGAACTTCCGGCTGATGAAGACCCCTTTGAACAAGACCGGCAAGGACAACTGGAGCGAGGTCATCCCCCATCGGGAGGACGTGCTGTTCCAGGGCTTCACACTCTTCCGTGAATATCTTGTGCTCAGCGAGATGAAGGCCGGGATCACCGACATCCGGGTCATCCGCTGGGATGATGGCTCCGAACACTACCTGGATTTTGGCGAGGCGGCCTACATGGCCCGACCCTCCACCAACCGGGAGTTCGACACGGGACTCCTCCGCTACAGCTACACGTCGCTCACCATACCCAGCTCGGTGTACGACTACGACATGAAGACCCGCGAAAAGAGCCTCCTCAAGCGTCAGAAGGTCCTGGGCGGATTCGAGTCCGAAAACTATCAGGCCGAGCGGCTGTTCGCCACGGCCCGGGATGGGACCCGGGTGCCCATTTCATTGGTCTATCGCAGGGGCTTCACCAAGGACGGGAGCAGCCCCCTGCTGCTCTACGGGTATGGTTCCTACGGCTCCAGCATGTACCCCACCTTCCGGTCGGACAGGCTGAGCTTGATCGACCGGGGATTCGTGTATGCCATCGCCCACATCCGGGGAGGGCAGGAGATGGGCCGCTGGTGGTATGAGGACGGCAAGCTCCTCAACAAGAAGAACACGTTCACCGATTTCATCGACTGCGCCGAGTTCCTGATCGATGAACGGTATGCGGCCCCGGACAAGGTCTTTGCCATGGGTGGCAGCGCCGGCGGCCTGCTCATGGGGGCTGTCCTCAACATGCGCCCCGACCTCTGGAAGGGCGTGGTAGCGGGGGTCCCCTGGGTAGACGTGATCACCACTATGCTGGACGAGACCATCCCGCTCACCTCCGGGGAGTGGAGCGAATGGGGAGATCCCCGGGAGAGAGAGTATTACGACTACATGCTGTCCTATTCTCCCTACGATCAGGTCAAGGCCCAGGATTATCCCGCCCTGCTGGTCACGACCGGGCTGCACGACAGCCAGGTCCAGTACTGGGAGCCGGCTAAGTGGGTCGCCAAGCTCCGGGCCCTCAAGACCGACGATAACCTGCTCGTACTCCACACCAACATGGAGGCCGGCCACGGCGGCCAGTCGGGCCGCTTCCGCCGCTACCGGGAGACGGCCCTGGAATACGCCTTCTTCCTCGGCCTCCTGGGGATCGAGGACTGATATCCGGGCAAACTCACGGAGTGCCATGAACACCGCACACCTAATCCGGATCGCTGCGGAACTTAACCTGGAGGAGAGGCAGGTCCGGGCTGCGGCCGAGCTGCTGGCCTCCGACTGCACCGTCCCGTTCATCGCCCGGTATCGAAAGGAAGCCACCGGCGGTCTGGACGAGGTGGCGGTCCTCAGTGTCCGGGACCGCCTGGAGAAGCTGGCCGCGCTGGACAAGCGGAGGGCGGCCATCCTCAAGTCGATGGAAGAGCGGGGTGTCCTCACGGATGAACTCAGGGCCGGGATACGGGCCGCCGAAACCCTGAGCGAGCTCGAGGACATCTACCTGCCTTTCCGGCCCAAACGGCGCACCCGGGGCTCCCAGGCCATGGACAGGGGCCTGGAGCCTCTGGCCCGCCGGATCTTCGCGCAGGAAGACATGGATCCGAAAAAAGCGGCGATCCCTTTTATGGATCCCGAGAAGGACATACGCAGCGTGGAGGATGCCCTGGCCGGTGCCCGCGACATCATCGCCGAGTGGATCAATGAGGATGCCGGTGCCCGGGCCGAGCTGCGCGATCTGTTCTCCCGGAAAGCGGTTATCCGCAGCCGCCCTGCAAAAGGGAAAGGGGAGGAGGACACCGCCAAATTCAAGGACTACCTCGACTGGCAGGAGCCCCTGCGGCGCATCCCTTCCCACCGGCTGCTGGCCATCCTCCGCGGCAGGAAAGAGGGGCTGCTGACGGTCGCGATCCAGCCCGAGGAAGAGGAGGCGCTGCGGATCCTGGAAAGGCGCTTCGTGCGTGCGCGGAACCTGGCGGCCGGGCAGGTCCGTGACGCTGCCGCTGACTGCAGCCGCCGCCTGCTGAGCCCCTCCCTGGCCAACGAGCTGCTGGCCGCGGCCAAGCAGAAAGCAGACGAGGACGCCGTTCGGGTGTTCGTGGACAACCTGCGTGAAATGCTGCTGGCTCCACCCCTGGGCTCGAAGAATGTGCTGGCCCTGGATCCCGGCTTCCGCACCGGCTGTAAATTGGTCTGCCTGGACAGGCAGGGACGGCTGCTGGAAAACGAAACCATATACCCGTTGGAACCTCAGAAACGCAGGGAGGAAGCCGCCGCCCGGATCCGCGACCTGGTCCTCGTGTTCGACATCGAGGCCGTGGCCGTGGGCAATGGGACCGGCGGCCGGGAGGCTTTCGCCTTCTGCCGCAGCCTCGACCTGGGGCCGCAGATTTCTGTCATCCTGGTCAACGAGAGTGGGGCCTCGGTGTACTCTGCCTCAGAGGCGGCGCGCGAGGAGTTCCCGGACCAGGATGTCACCGTGCGCGGATCCGTTTCCATCGGACGCCGGCTCATGGACCCCCTGTCCGAACTGGTCAAGATCGATCCCAAATCCATCGGCGTGGGGCAGTATCAGCACGACGTGGATCAGAAACTGTTGAAGCAGGCCTTGGACGACACGGTGATGAGCTGTGTCAGCGCTGTGGGGGTCGAGGTAAACATGGCCAGCAAGCAGCTTTTGAGTTATGTCCCCGGGCTGGGTCCCCGGCTGGCGGCCGCACTGATCGAGCACCGGGACCGGCAGGGCCCGTTCCTAACACGGCAGGCCCTGTTGGATGTGCCGGGCTTGGGACCCAAGTCCTTTGAACAGGCGGCGGGCTTTTTGCGCATCCGGGAGAGTCCCGATCCTCTGGATGCATCGGCCGTGCATCCAGAGAGCTATCCGGTCGTGGAGCGCATCGCCGCCGACCTGGGTCTTTCCGTGCAGGAGCTGATGCGGGGCACCAAGGCCCGCGGCCGGATCGAACTCGACCGCTATGTCTCCGATACCGTGGGACTGCCCACTCTCAACGACATCCTGGATGAGCTCGCCAAACCCGGCCGCGATCCCCGCCGGGAGTTCGAGGCCGTGTCCTTCACGGAGGGCATCAACGAGCCCGAAGACCTGAAGCCCGGCATGCAGCTGCCGGGGGTCGTGACCAATGTCACCAACTTCGGGGCCTTCGTGGACGTGGGCGTCCACCAGGATGGCCTGGTCCACATCAGCCAGCTGGCCGATCGTTTCGTGGCCAGGGCTTCGGATGTGGTCAAGGTGGGGCAGAAGGTGAGCGTCCGGGTGCTCGAGGTGGATCTCGAGCGCCGCCGCATCGCCCTCTCCATGCGTCAGGATTCCAGCTCTTGAGATTCCGGCGATAATACCTGTCCAGGCGGAAGACCCACCCAACCTCCCCATGCGCCTGGCCAGGCATTATCGCCTTCGCTGTCATTGTTGTGGCCTGCCCAGGTGGAAGACCCACCCAGCCACCCCATGCACCCGGACACACAGCGCCACCTTCTGCCCGGGCATCGTATTTTGATCAGGAAATATTCCCTGATCAGGTGGAAGACCCACCCAACCGCCCCATGCGCCCTGACAGATAATATTACCGCCTGCATCGAGTGATTCTATTGGGGCAAGTGCATGGGGTGGTTGGGTGGGTCCCCCACTTGCCCCAATAGAATCACCTGCACTTTTGACATCCTTCAAGCCATGTGATAGACAGGAACCACACACCGTAATCTTGATTCAGGAGGGCCCTATGACAAAAAAGGAC
>JAUXEH010000347.1 GCA_030620655.1 Candidatus Aminicenantota bacterium
GGAAAGAGGATCAGGATCGTCACAAGCATCGGGGGCAGGAGACATGCGAGCGTCTTCCCGGACGATCGGAGACGCCGGCTTGCCCGAAGAATGACATACATGATGAAATCCCTTCCCTAGGGCCTGCATATAACATAACCTGTCGAACGATGCAAATTCACCCACGGCTCGGGACCGGGGCGCAAGCCCGAGGAATAACTCCGATACTGGGAAACGCTGCTTTACTGCATGAGAAATTATTGTTAACATACTTTTGAGGGGAAAACATGAAACCTATCTGCTTTCTATTATTCTGCCTTGTGCTGGTATGGTGTCCGGCTGCGGGTCAAACCATTGGCGAAAATCCCGGCCTTTTGTCAGGGACATATCCGCCGGAGGTTTTGGCGGAAATCGTCCTGCCCGCCGACCGCTGGCAGCCCTTTCCCAAGGTCAGGGAGAGGGAGGCGTGGCTGAGGGTCCCTTCCAAGGTCAGGGAGGCTCATATCCGCGAGGCGGAGAAATATCTCGGCACCGAGTGGCCGACTCCCAAGGCCGCGGTCTTCCTGGACTATGTGCGGGACGGGAACCGCAGCCGTTTCCAGAAGATCTCCTTTGACCGCCGGGCCATGCTGGCCGCTCTGGTCCTGGGTGAGTGCATGGAGGGCCAGGGACGTTTCCTGGACGACATCCTGAACGGCGTCTGGACGATTTGTGAGGAGACCTACTGGGGAGTGCCCGCCCACGTAGGCGTCCAGGAGAGGGGTTCCGGTCTGCCGGATGTGACGGAACCGACGGTCGACCTGTTCGCGGCGGAGACCGGGATGCTGCTGGCCTGGACCCATTATTTTTTGGGAGAAAAACTCGGCGGTATCTCTCCGCTGGCCCCTGAGCGCATTCTGCTTGAGGTCCAGCGGCGTATCCTGTCCGTGAACCTGGAGCGCGACGACTTCTGGTGGATGGGATTTAACGGCCGGAGCGTCAACAACTGGAACCCCTGGATCTGTTCCAACTGGCTGGCTGCCGTGCTTCTGCTGGAGGAGGACCAGGCCCGCCGGACCGCCTCCCTCCACAAAATCCTGCGCTGCCTGGACAACTTCCTCGGTCCCTATCCCAGGGATGGCGGCTGTGACGAGGGTCCAGGCTACTGGAGCCGTGCCGGGGGATCGCTCTATGACTGCCTCGAGCTGCTGCACAGCGCCTCCAGCGGCCGGATCGATGTGTTCGATCGTCCCTTGATCCGAGAGATCGGGCGTTATATCTATCGGGCGCATATCTTCGACCGTTACTACGTCAACTTCGCCGATGCCGCCGCCCGCCTGAATGCCGAGGGACCGCTGATCTTCCGTTACGGAACCAGGATCCAGGACCCCGTCCTGCGGGGATTCGGCGCCTACCTCGCCCGGCAGCAGGGGATCGGAGAGGGACGCATCCAGGGGAGCTTCGGCGTTCTGGGCCGGACCCTGCCAACTCTCTTCGGCCTGGCCGACCTGGCCAAGGCCGCACCGGCGGTCCCCCTGATGCGCGACATGTGGCTCCCGGATCTTCAGGTCATGGCGGCCCGCTCGAGCCAGGGATCAGAGCGGGGGTTTTATGTGGCGGCCAAGGGCGGGCACAATGCCGAGTCCCACAACCACAACGATGTGGGCAGTTTCATCGTGTATGCCGACGGGTATCCGGCGCTCATCGATGTGGGCGTGGAGACCTACACCGCCAAGACCTTCAGCGATCGGCGCTACGAGATCTGGACCATGCAGTCCCGCTTCCACAACCTCCCCACCATAAACGGGGTGACGCAGAAGGAGGGCCGGGAATACCGGGCCGCGAATGTCAGCTATGAGGCAGACGACAGCAAGGCCGAACTCGGGCTGGACCTGCATACCGCGTACCCGGAGGAGGCGTCCGTAAGATTCTGGCGCCGCACCATCACCCTGAACCGGGGGGGAAATGTGGAGGTGCGGGACCGGTATGTATTGGAGGAGGCTCGGAGACCCGTGCAGATGACCCTCATGAGCTGGCGCCGGCCGGTGTGGTCGGCAGCCGGTACCATCCGGCTTGAGAATCCGGCTGAGATCTCGGACGCGGAGCCCGTCATGATCCGATTCGACGACAACACATTCCTTGTCGATATCGAGGAGATCCCGATCGAGGACGTCCGGCTTCAAGCTTCCTGGGGTGACCGGGTCTATCGCATCCTGTTCACGGCCAAGGAGGCCATTCTGAGGGATGTGCTGACCCTGCGTATCGAACGGTAAGGTATTCACAGTATTCGGGAAGAAAAGGGCCCGAGTCTTCGTCTAACCAATACACCCCAATGTGAGAGACTGCATGCGCATCTTCAGTTCCGTGATCCATAATATTTCCATAATCGGGATGATCTGCCTGTTCTTCACGGCCCATGTGCCCGAGCTGTCGGCGGCGGATCAAGACCTGGATGACCGGGTCAGGTCTTTTCTGGACAAGAACCATCACCTCTGGTGCGATATGAATGTGCCTGAATCTGACGGTAAGGTCCTGTACGATCTCATCTTGAAACACGGATACACCAAAGCCCTGGATATCGGCACATCTACGGGGTGCTCGGGCATCTGGATCGCCTGGGCCCTGAGCAAGACCGGCGGGAAGCTCATCACCATCGAAGTCGATGAGCGCCGGCACCAGCAGGCCCTGGCCAATTTCGAGGAAGCCGGGCTTTCCGCGTACATCGATGCCCGCCTGGCCGATGCCCACGAACTTGTACCCCTACTGGAAGGCCCCTTCGATTTCGTGTTCTGTGACGCGGACAAGCACTGGTACAAGAACTACCTGATCGCGGTCCTGCCCAAGCTCGAGGTGGGAGGTTGTTATACAGCGCACAATGTGGCGGGAGGCCGCATGCGGGGTATCAGGCCTTTCCTGGATCATCTGGCCAGCCTCTCCTACATGGAGACCACCATCGACCGGTCGAGCTGGTCCGGGATATCGATCAGCTTCAAGCGGGCCGAGAAGTAATCCCTTCATGCCTGAAGAGATATGCAAGTACGTCTTTCTGGCGTGCTTTCGGTGAGTTTTTACTGGATATATCGGCAGCTTTTATGAATAATTCATGTGCCTGGATTATTGACGACTGGAGGTTATAATGAGTTTGGATCGAAGAAATTTCCTGAAGCTGTCCGCCGGCGCGGCCGGAGCCGCCCTGGTGACATCCGGATGTTCCCCGCAGCAGGACACACGGTCAGAGGCCGGCGATCCCATCTCCCGCCTCAAGCCCATGACGGCTGACGTGGTCCCC
>JAUXEH010000210.1 GCA_030620655.1 Candidatus Aminicenantota bacterium
ACCTACCAATACGCCCTCCACCTGCAGCGCACTCACGGCCGCTACTGAATTACCAGTTCTTAGCCTGGTCCGGCTCGAGCCGAGAGACGTCCAACCCCCGCTCCATGGCTCCGAAACGGTAGAGGCAGATCTCGCGAACCGAGGAGGGATGGTGCAGCACCTCGGAGAGAGACTGGGAGCCCACGCCCCAGACACCGCCTCCCCGCACCACCACGACCTTGTAATCGTGCAGGAGACGGATGAGGGTAGCCGTCTCGAAACGGGGCGGGAGGACCGGGATCACGAGGTAGAGGAAGCTGCCCTCGGCGTCGATGGGGACGATCCGTTCGACAGGTTTTTCCTGCCCGGGAGGGATAAAATGGGCCATCACCTCGGCCTCCGGCACGAAGCAGTGGAGCACGGTCTGGAACTGGCTCTTCTGGTAGATGGCCTTATGCAGGGCGATCTCCGCATCATCCGTTTTCTTGGTATCGAGCGGCATTTCCCGTAGAACACCTCCGATCTCTCGCGGCATGGAGGCCGTGGGGGAGTAGAGCATGGTCTTGACTCCTCTCACCGAGACCGAACCTGTGTGGAACGGCGAGAGGCGGGACTCGAAGATCCGGGCTCCGGTCCTCCTGAACTCCGCCGCGATCTCCTCCTCGCCTGCCACCTCGGGTGTACCGATCCCCTCGGGCATGTAAGGGGGCGGAGGAGCGGCAAAGACCTCTTCCGGCCTTGCCTGGATGTCCTGACGCAGGCTGTCCACCCTCACTCCCATCCGTTCGGCCAGACGGGCCACGTATCCGGAATTGTCGGCCAGGCAGATCCGGTACAGTGCCTCCAGGACGTTCCGTCCCTTGGTGAACGTCCCGTGTCCCTGGATCAGCATGGCCGGATGATCGCGCAGGCGCTCCGGGATGATCTTCGCCATCTCCGCCGATCCGCTGGGGACCGCCACCCAGTCCACGGGGATTACCCCGAGGTGATGGTGCCCGAGCGGATCGATGGGGACAAAGGGAGCCGGTGTGTTGGGCTTGGCCTCGTCATCATATGTCATGACGGTCAGGTCTTTGGTGTGGGCATGGATGGAGGCGGCCGCATCGGGCAGCGCCAGGATCCGGGCATGGATGTCGGTCTCGGAGGAAGCCTTGTAGTACCCGTGATCTGTCTCCGTGGTGGAGAGGAAGCAGATCTGCCGGGCGTCCAGGTCGCCCTTCTGCGAGCCGGTGGAGGTTATGACGAGGTGCTCCTGGCCCTGTCCGTCTCTCCAGAGCAGGGCGATGTTGCCGCAGTGGCTGTCCTCCATGTCGTTCAGCAGCAGGACCCGGCCCACCGAGTGGAAGAGCCGGACCAGTGCGGGGGGAGCTTCCCACTTGCTCATGGTTCGTCCTCCTTCAGGTTCAGGGTTTCCAGGGTTTCGGGCAGGGGGAGGCCCGAATCCTCGGCCCAACCGCGGACGCTGTAGTAATCGGAGCGCATCCTGGCCATGGCTTCTCTGGGGATATTTCTGTCCCTGTCTTCCACGGGGATGGTTTCCTCGACAAAGCGATCGGGCAGGGTGTCATCCTCTGCCGCGAATCCGGCCCGCAGGTTGAAGAGCCGCTCCAGGGTGGCGACTCGCTCCGCGATCTCTTCCAGGTGCGCGGTGGAGAAATCCGCCCCAGTCAGGCCGCTCACCATGCGGGCCCAGGGCTCGGTGGAAAAGGCGAATCCCGTGAACCGGCAGATGCCCAGGCTGTCCTGGATGATGCCCAGGTTCTGCATGTTGCGTATAGCGATGGGGGACTGCAGCAGGCTGAACCGGGGGATCTCCTTGGTGCCCCCGAAGAACGCCAGCGAGACCGCATACCCGCCCCGCAGGTGGCAGGCGCCCGTAGGCGAGGTCATGTATCCCAAGGCCTGGGGGTAGGAAGCCCTGGGGTCATAGGCAGGAAGCTCCAGCCCCTTCACGGTCATGGCGGATTCGGGAGAGCCCATGGTTCGGGCCAGCCGCAGGGCACCCTCGGCTAGCAGGTCCCCGATGCCCCGGCGGGAGGCCGTCAGCCGCACGAACTTCTCGAGCGAGCCGGCGTTTCCGAACTCCGGCGCCCCGCCATCCTTGCTGTCCTGCGTCCCCCATCGGCCCCGTTCATTCAGTTCCATGGCGCAGGCCAGGGTGCCACCGAAGCTCATGGTGTCCAGCCCCAGCTCGTTGCATAGGTAATTGGCGCGTGTGATGGCGCCCAGGTCATAGATCCCACACTGCGGGCCCAAAAGGACCACTGTCTCGAACTCGGGCCCCTCGCCCGAGCGGTCGCCCACCCGGGTGTGGCGCTGGCAGGCGATGGGACAGGCGTGGCACCCGGCGGCCTTCTGCAGGATGGTCCTGCGGATGGTCTCGCCCGAGATCCGGTCCAGGTCCTGCTCGTCATGACGGTTGCCCTGAAAGTTGCGGGCCGGCAGCATGTCCATGATGTCGATGAGCTCCAGGAGCCCGTCGGTCCCCAGCTCTTTCAGGAGCCTTTTGGTGATGGGTGCGGCTTTCATCATATAGCGGGCCTGGTTCAGGCCGCTCCGGTACTGCTCGGGATTGCTCGACGCCACCTTGAGGCGGCCCGTCACCCGCACGGCCTTGATGTTCTTGCTGCCCAGGACAGCCCCAGGTCCGGTGCGGCCGTAGGCCCGGTTGCGGTCGTTCATGACCGCGGCGAAGCGCACCAGGTTCTCACCGGCGGGCCCGATGCACAGGACGCGCGTGCCGCGGTCGGCGCCGGGTTCAGCCAGGAGAGCTTCGGTCGTGGCGGGGACATCCATCCCCCACAGGGAAGAGGCCGGATGGAAGGTCACTGTCCCGGGCTGTATGTCGATCCACACCGGCTCGGCAGCCCGGCCCTCCATGACCAGGGCGTCGTGGCCGGTCGCCTTGAAGGCCGGCGCCCAGGACCCGCCGCAGTTGGTGCTGCCGATGGCACCAGTGAGGGGGGATTTGAACACCATGTGGCCGCGGCAGGAGGTGGGGGCGTTGGTCCCCAGGAGCGGGGAGGCCGCCAGGACCAGCACATTGTCGGAGCCCAGGGGGTCACACCGCGGATCGACCCGATCCATGAAGAGGCGGGTCGCCAAGCCTCGCCCTCCCAAATAGGCGTGGACGGTCTCGGATTCGAGCTGGGATGTTGAGGCCCGTGACGCACCCAGGTCGAGAGTGAGGACCTTTCCGTGATAGCCTGGGTACATGGTTCTTGAGGGCTACTGCCCGACCTCCTGTATCCAGATGAAATCGATCCCGATCTCGGCCCTCTCGACCACGGAGGGTGCGCCCAGGTATTCGAGGATCAGGATGTGTCGGCCCTTGGCCAGCTCTTGGTCCTGGAGCGCGAAGTTGCGCAGTAGTGTCCGGAAGGGCCGGTGGAGGTCGATCTGCTCCTGCCGGCCGCGCAGGGTGATGGGTTCGCCGTTCAGCCGCATGGCGAGCCTGCCCGAGTCGGGCGTCAGGGCGGCGGTGATGTGGATGCGGTAGGTGCCGTCCTCGGCGATCGGCAGCCTGAAGGTCTTGGTCTCGCCCTCTGAGCGCGGTCTCCAAGTCAGGATCCTCCCCCCGGCCCAGAGCCTCCCCGGGCGGAGCTCCGTGTTCCTCCGGTCAGTGACCAGATCTTCCGCGGGGTGCATGACGGAGTTGCGGGCCCCCCTGCGGGCGGCCGGCTGCCAGCCCTCCGGAAGCTCGAGCGGCCGCAGATCCTCCGGCATGATGGCCAGGTGGTCGTCGGTGATGCCCGGTGCGGCATAGTGGTAACCAATCCGGGCGTAGGACAGGCCGGGCGTGCGTTCGTGGCTGTAGAGCTCCATGAAGAAGCGGATATTACGAGTAAAAGGGATCGGATCGAGGATGTGCCAGCGGTAGTTGGATACGAAGCCGCGGTTCCCGGGACCGTCGTTGCGCGGCTGGCCGCAGTAGGGGAAGAAGAAGATGTCCGGGGCGGACCAGGAATAGTTGTAGTAGTCTTCCGAGCCGGTCCCGAAGATGGAAGGATGCGCTTCGTCATCCACGAACACCTTCTCGTCCCCCTCGCCCCACCAGTTGCCGGAGGGAGTGGGAACCGGGTTGGGATTGAGGAGGATGGAGGTGGTGCCCACGTACAGGCCCCGGCCGTGGGCGAGCAGGAAGGGGAGGTCCTGCACGTCCCGGTTGGAGGCGACGAGTTCATGGTCCGCACGCCAGCGGGCCCGGAAGTGCAGCGAAGATCCCGCGTCCCAGGTGAAGGGGAGTGGGAGTGCCGAGCCCTGGACGGAGACGGCTTGGTCCCCCCGATTTTCCAGGCGTATGCTCACGCTGCGCGCAAAGGGCATGACGAAACGGCAGACCATGGTCCCGTCCGGATGGACGGAGAACGGCAGGGACCGGTAGGGATTGATCCCCGGCGCCGCCCCGAAAAAATCCCCCACGGGGGACTGCACCTGTCCCCAGGGGTGACCGTCGAAGCGGATGTGCAGGAGGGTCTGTCGGAGTGCCCTGTCCATGTCCCCGGCTTCGAGCTTCAGGGTCAAGCGCTCAATGGCCTTGGGTCCTTCCATGGTCAAGACTTCCTCACTCGAACCCGGTTCCAGGGCCGCCTCGAAAGTTGCCGCCTTCTCCCTGGATCGAGCAACCAGCCGCTCGTCCGGGTCTGCGAGGACCTGTGTGACCTCGTCGATGGTTTGAGCATAGACGGCCAGATCTCCAGGGGAAAACGTGCTGATGCGAGTTCCCGGGGCGTAGAGACGGACCTGGACCTGGTAGAAGTGGATGGTCTTCAGATCCCCGGACCACTCGAGGCGCATGCGCCGGGCAAAGGGGATGGGGGCATAGGAAGCGTCGCGCTGGTACACGGTTTTTTCCAGCCGCTCGCGGTCCAGGCCCTCGATCTCGGCATATCCGTCCAGCGTGCAGTGGAAAAAATTGATGGCCGGGCCATCGAATACAGGCTCTGTGCCCTCATCCAGGTACAGGCGGATTTCTCCCGAGATGGCGGCGCTCCAGAGCCTGACGATGGCGCCCGGGCCCGCCACGTCCGCGATCAGGTACTCCCCGATGCCCTCCCCGTCGGGCTCGCTGAGCACCTGTTCGAAGTTGGGGATGGGTTCCCCGCCGAAGCCGTCCGAGTTGGCGAACCAGTCTGGCCCTCCGGGGACGCGGCTGCGGTGGTCATAGGAAGAAAACTGTACCGTGCGATAGGCCGGGTCAGGGAACGAGGTCAGGCGGAGCAGGTCTGCCATTTCCCGGTACAGGTCGCCGGTGGAGATGGCTTCGCCGGGAGCGCCCGTGCTCTGGCAGGCCGGGAGCATAAGCAGTGCCGTCAAACACAGAAAGGCAAGCGGTTTCCTCATCTTTTTCCTCTGGACATATTGCAATAATTAACCTGGATAATTCACGAGTCGAGTTTGCCGTAGATGGTAGGCGCGGCTGGTGAAGCTGTGGTCGTCCACCGCGTACCCGCCGCAACACCCCAGATATGGTGAAATCGACTCGCTTGGAGAGGGAAAAATGTCGATTATAATAGAATATAACAATGGGAGAACAAAGTCATTTGTGTGCCCACCGAAAAATCTCATGTGAATCCTTGATAGTATTTCGTTAAATATCCACATTTTTTATGAATTATTCAGGTTATATTCGGTCTGGGAATATACCTCCCGTCCTTTGAGAATAGTTTTCTTGATATTGAATTCACCATCAAACATA
>JAUXEH010000322.1 GCA_030620655.1 Candidatus Aminicenantota bacterium
CTCGAGGTATTCGAGTACGCGGCGCAGGACCGGCCCGACATCCTGGTGGAGCTGTACTTCATGCATTCCCCGGACGATGCCTTCGGCCTGCTTTCTCTGGACTGGGGAGGCGAACCCATGGATCTGCGGCAGGATCCCCCGGTGCCTTCACCTGCTTTTTTCCCGCCCTGGCTGGGGCAGCGCCTTTAAAGCATTTGCGTCGCCGCACCAAAATCCATACAATCAAGAAACAGTGAATATCTCCGCGATTTTCGAATCCCTGCGGCCCAAGCAGTGGCTGAAAAATCTTTTCATTTTCGCGCCGCTTATCTTCTCACAGAACGTCTTGCAATGGCCCCTGCTGCAGAGAACGCTGCTGGGATTCCTGGCCTTCTGCCTGCTTTCCGGTGCGGTCTATATCTTCAACGACCTCCGCGACCTAGAAGAAGACAAACACCATCCCCTCAAGTCCCGGCGTCCCCTGGCCTCAGGCCGGCTGAAAAAATCCCACGCCTGGATTGCGTTTTTTTTGACGGGCGCCGGGAGCCTGGCCCTCTGCTATACCCTCTCTCCCAAGTTTTTCGCGGCCGCCCTGGTGTATTTCATCCTGCAGACGGCTTATTCTCTCGGCCTCAAGCACATCGTAATCCTGGAACTGTTCATCATCGCCGCGGGCTTCGTGCTGCGGGTGGTGGCCGGCGGGCTGATCATCGATGTCTCCCTCTCGCCCTGGCTCCTGATCTGTACCTTCCTGCTGGCCCTGTTCCTGGCCATGAGCAAGCGGCGGCATGAGCTGGTCCTGCTGGAAGACGATGCCCCGACCCACCGCCCCATCCTGAAGGAATATTCTCCCCTGCTCCTCGATCAGATGATCTCCGTCGTGACCGCCTCGACCGTGGTCGCCTACTGCCTGTACACCATCTCGGATGAGACAGTGGCCAAGTTCGGGACCACCAACCTGATCTTCACCGTCCCCTTTGTCATCTACGGGATCTTCCGATATCTCTACCTCGTACACCAGAAGAACCTGGGCGGAAGCCCGGAAGCGCTTATCCTGAAGGACAGGCCGCTTCTGATGACCCTGATCCTGTGGATCGCGGTTTCCGCGATCATCCTGTACACCTGAGGAACAACCATGAGCAACTCAAAAGTCGCTGTTCTGAAGACAAGGCCCGAGACCGTGGTCGAGGATTACGGGCGCCTGCTGCATCTGGCTGAATACGGGAGATTCATCCCCCAGGACCAGGACACCCTGCTCAAGCTCAACCTGTCCTGGACGAAATATTTCCCCGCCTGCTCCAGCCAGCCCTGGCAGGTGGAGGGCCTGGTCAAAACCCTGATCGCCGACGGGTATTCCCCGGAACGCCTGTTCCCGGTGGAAAACAAGACCGTGGTGACCGATCCGATCAAGGGAGCGCGCAACAACAAGTGGACCCCCATCCTCGAGCAAAGCGGCCTGAAATTCTACCCGCTGCCCGAGGTCGAGTGGGTCACCCACGCTTTCCAGGAGCCGCTCCTGAAGCTCAACGAGATTTTCCCCGAGGGGATCGAGATCCCCAAGATGTATATCGGCAGGAATGTGATCCACCTGCCCACAGTCAAGACCCACGGCCACTCCACGACCACCGGTGCGATCAAGAATTCCTTCGGCGGGCTTCTAAAGGAAGTCCGCCATTACGCGCACAAGTACATGCACGAGGTGCTCGTGGACCTGATGATCATGCAGAAGGAGCTCCACCCCGGGATCTTTGCCGTCATGGACGGTACGGTGTGCGGAGACGGAGCCGGCCCCCGGACCATGATCCCCAAGGTGAAGAACCTGATCCTGGCCGGCGGCGACTCCGTGGCTGTGGATGCCGTGGCCGCCCGCCTGATGGGGTTCGATCCCTTGAGCATCCCCTACATCCGGATGTGTCACGAGCGCGGGCTGGGGACGGGCGACATGAAGGATATCGAGATCGTGGGCGAGGATATCACCGGGATCGATTTCGGCTTCAAGACCACGAAAAGCCTTGTCATCTGGGGGGATCAGATGCTGCGGCGGGGGCCGCTCAGGTTCCTGGAAAAGCTCCTGCTGCGCTCCCCCCTGGTGGTGTGGGCGCCGCTGGCCAGCAACATCTATCACGACCTCTTCTGGTATCCCACGGTCGGGCGCAAACGCATCAAGCAGTTCTCCCGCACGGAGTGGGGAAAGCTGTGGAAAGAATATTGATCGAAAGTGCCTGAGATTCACTAATCCATGTTCAGGCTCTGTACGATCACCTCATAGCCTTCCCGATAGGGCGGGTCGGTAAACAGGTCCATGAACTTGATCAGCTGATCCTGGTACAGCTCGCTCCTCTCATTACACACAGCATCCTCTTCACTGTCCCAGATGCTGATGCAGATGCTTTTCCCCGCCTCGCGTTCGCTGATGAAATAGGCCGCGTTGAAGCCTTTCTGAGTCTTGAAGGCCGGCACCACGCTCTCCTTGAACAGCCTTGCGGCCTCGTCTATCTTGTCGGTTTTCGTATGGATGATGGTGAAACGCGCAAACATATCATTCGCCTCCTATTATAGGCATCTCTTTATAGGCATCTCTCCCCTTACTGATTAATAGACTAATGATTCAAAGGAGGCATGTCAAATCCATATAAATTGACAAAATAATACGTCACCGAAATCACGAACTAGAGCACTTAGTGCCCAAGGGCGCTAAAAATGATATAATCATCAAAATTAGTGCAGATGGTGGCTCAGACGTATAACAATCAATGGATCGATTGGGTATTTGTCCTGATCCTTTTCGGTCTTTCTCCCGTTTTTCTCTTCCCCACCAGCGCCTTCAGCGCGCTGTTGTTTATCTTTCCCCTGCTGTGGCTGTACAAATGGAAAAAGACCGGCCGCTTCATAGAGCCAACCGTGCTTGATTTTGCCGTTTTTCTGCTGCTCTTCCAGGTATTTTTAACGTGCGTGACAACGCCTGATCTGCTTCCCAGCCTGCCTAAGATATCCGGGATCCTATTCGGCATTTTTCTGTTTTACGCACTGGCGGCGGTGCTCAAAAGAGAGATATGGATCAAAATCGGGGTCGTGATTTTTCTTTTTAGCGGGATAGCCGTAGCCCTGGCGGGTGTTTTGGATATGAAAAGGACGGATAAATATCTTGATCCCATCGATGCGGCGGCGGCCCTGATCCCCAAGCTTGACTATGCGCTGCCCGGTACGGAGCTAGGAATCAATCCCAATCTGATTGGGGGATCGGTCGTGTTGGTTGCTCCTCTGTTTTTGGTTCTTATTTACCCCTTTTTGCGGAAACAAAGCCCGGGGTATGGGCTATTCAGGAGCAGATGGTATCTCCTATACTTGAGTGCGGGCCTGATCGTCACCTTGAGTGTGCTGGTTCTGACGCAGTCGCGGGGAAGCTGGATCGGCATAGTCTTATGTGCCGACCTTGCTATAAGGGCATACAGATAAAGTGGCAAAAAACAAAGACATTCTGGTCTCCGTGGTGATGCCCAGTTTTAATGAGGAGGCCTATATCCGGCAGGCTGCCGAGAGTCTGATAGCTATGGCCCCAAAAATATGAACCGGGCAATATCCAGACCACTTTTAATTTTAGCCGCCCTGGTTTTAGCCGGCCTTTTCC
>JAUXEH010000124.1 GCA_030620655.1 Candidatus Aminicenantota bacterium
CATCAACTCCGGGAGTTCATCCATCAAGTACCAGCTGTTAGACATGACGGACAGCTCGGTGCTGGCTGCGGGCCTGCTGGAGCAGATCGGAGAATCCACCAGCCGCCTGACGCACAGCGCCCGCAGAGGCGACGGCGACATCGACGAGCTGGTACAGATCGAGCCCGTGGCCGATCATGAGGAGGGTTTCGACGAGATCCTGAAGGCCTTTGCCGACACGGGCCTGCTTAGAGATGACGGCGGCCTCTACGGCATAGGACACCGGGTGGTGCACGGCGGCGAGGCCTTCCAGGAGCCCACCCTGATCACGGCCGAGGTCATCGAGACCATCCGGGAGCAGATCCCGCTGGCCCCCCTGCACAATCCCGCCAACCTGATGGGGATCGAGGTGACGTTCGCGCGCATGCCCGATACCCCGCAGGTGGGGGTCTTCGACACCGCCTTCCACCAAAATATCCCCCCCCATGCCTTCCACTACGCCCTTCCCCGAGACCTGGCCGCCACCTATTCCGTGCGCCGTTTCGGGTTGCACGGGACCTCCCACCAGTACGTGACCAAGGCTGCCGCCGAATTCCTGGGGAAACCCCTCGCGGAACTGAACCTGATCACCTGCCACCTGGGGAACGGGGCCAGCGTGTGTGCGGTCCGGGGCGGCCGCAGCATCGACACCTCCATGGGGATGACCCCGCTGGAGGGCCTGATCATGGGCACCCGGTCCGGTGATCTCGATCCCGGCGTTATCTTCTATCTGGGCCGCAAGGCCCGCATGTCGCTGGACCAGCTGGATGCCCTCCTCAACCAGCGCAGCGGGATGAAGGGCCTCTGCGGAGTGAACGACATGCGGGAGATCGAGGACATGGCCGGAGACGGAGACCAGCGGGCCCGCCTGGCGCTCGACATGTACGGCTACCGCCTCAAGAAGTACCTCGGGATGTACAGCGCCGTCCTGGGCCGGGTGGATGCGGTGGTGTTCACCGCCGGGATCGGCGAAAATTCTCCGGAGGTCCGGTCCCTCGCCTGCGCCGGACTGGGCAACCTGGGGATCCGCCTCGATCCGGAGAAGAAAGGGGCGGGAGGGAAGGAAATCCGGGAGATCCAGGCGAAGGACAGCGAGGTCAGGGTCCTGGTGGTCCCCACCAACGAAGAGCTGGAGATCGCCCAGCAGACTATTGCCTGTATCGCCGCAAATGTTTAAACTAAGTGTGTTAGAATAGAGTCAAGACCAAGAAGGAGGCACATCATGCTCAACCTATCAAGAATCGAAGAACTCCTGGGGGACGAGGCCTCAGACCTGTTGGCCTTCGACTCACCCAAGATCCCCAAGGAGCGGCTGCATCTCCCCGGCCCGGATTGGGTGGACCGGTCTTTCGGCCTCAGCGACCGGCCCGTGCCCGTGCTGCGCAGCCTGCAGGCCCTGCTGGGACACGGCCGGCTGGCCGGCACCGGATACGTCTCGATCCTGCCGGTGGACCAAGGCATCGAACACTCGGGCGGCGCGTCCTTTGCGCCCAATCCTGATTACTTCGACAGCGAAAGGATCATAAACCTGGCCATCGAGGGGGGCTGCAACGGCGTGGCCTCGACACTCGGCGTCCTGGGCAGTGTCGCCCGCCAGTACGCTCACAAGATCCCCTTCATCCTGAAGATCAACCACAACGAGCTGATGACATACCCCAATACCTTCGACCAGGTCATGTTCGCCTCGGTCAAGCAGGCCTTTGACCTGGGAGCCGTGGCCGTGGGCGCCACCATCTACTACGGCTCGGCCGAGAGCTCCCGGCAGATCCAGGAGACCAGCGAGGCCTTCCAGTATGCGCACGAGCTGGGGATGATGACCATCCTCTGGTGCTACCTGCGGAATCCGTCTTTCAAGGTCGCGGGCCAGGATTATCATGCCAGCGCCGACCTCACGGGACAGGCCAACCATCTGGGCGTCACCATCCAGGCCGACATCATCAAGCAGAAACTCCCCACTTCCAACGGCGGTTACAAGGCGCTCAACGCCGAGGGCAGCTACGGCAAATTCAGCGAGAAGATGTACACCGACCTATGCAGCGACCATCCCATCGACCTGACCCGCTATCAGGTGGCCAACCAGTACATGGGCCGGGTCGGCCTGATCAACTCGGGCGGCGCCTCCGGTAAGAACGACCTGGCGGACGCGGTCAAGACGGCCGTCATCAACAAGCGGGCCGGAGGCACGGGACTCATCAGCGGGCGCAAAGCCTTCCAGAGGCCCATCCAAGAAGGGGTGGAACTGCTCAACGCCATCCAGGACGTGTATCTCGAGCCGGGTGTGGCCATCGCCTAGATATTCCTCTCTGCCACGGAGGAAGAGATTCAATGGGGGTGCATGCGGGAGCCGGGAAACCAGCACCCCGCTCGCAGCTGGTCGACATAGACAGGCTCGTCAGTGCGTATTTCACCGGGAAACCCGATCCCTCCAATTCGGGCCAGTGCGTGGCCTTCGGCACCTCCGGGCACCGCGGGTCCTCGTTCCGGCTGAGCTTCAACGAGGATCACATCCTGGCCATCACCCAGGCGATCTGCGATTTTCGGAAGAAGCGGCGAGTGGCCGGACCCCTGTTCCTGGGCCTGGACACCCATGCCCTGTCGCGGCCGGCTATGGACACCGCCCTCGAGGTCCTGGCCGGGAACGGCGTCGCGGTCCGGGTCCAGCCGGGCCGCCGTTTCACGCCCACGCCCCTCATTTCTTTCGCCATCCTGACCTACAACCGGGGACGGAAGGACGGCCTGGCCGACGGGATCGTGATCACGCCCTCCCACAACCCTCCCGAGGACGGGGGCTTCAAATACAACCCGCCTGAAGGGGGACCGGCGGACACCTCGGTCACGCAGGCCATCCAGGACCGCGCCAACGCCCTCCTCGATGAAGGGCCGGCCTCGGTCCACAGGGTCCCGCTCGAGCGTGCACGCGTTGACGGTGCCATACGGGAGCACGATTACATCGCGCCGTATGTGGCGGATCTGGCCGATGTGCTGGACCTGGATATAATCGCAGGGGCCGGCCTGCGGATCGGCGCTGACCCCCTGGGCGGCTCCTCCATCGATATCTGGGAGCCCCTGGCCGAGCGCTACCGGCTCGACATCGAGGTGGTGAACCGGAAGCTGGATCCCACCTTCTCCTTCATGCCCCTGGACCGGGACGGGAAGATCCGCATGGACTGCTCGTCGCCTTACGCCATGGCCGGCCTGATCGAGCTCAAGCAGCGGTTCGACATCGCCTTCGGGAACGACACGGACAGCGACCGCCACGGCATCGTCACCCGGAGCGGCGGTCTTATGAACCCCAACCATTTCCTGGCGGCGGCGGTGTGGCACCTGTTCCGGAACCGCCCCGGCTGGCCTGAAACAGCGGCCGTGGGCAAGACCCTGGTCTCCAGCGCCATGATCGACCGGGTGGCAGCGTCTCTGGGCCGGTCGGTGTGCGAAGTGCCGGTGGGATTCAAGTGGTTTGTGGACGGCCTGCTGGACGGGTCTTTCGGATTTGCCGGGGAGGAGAGCGCAGGAGCCTCGTTCGTGCGCAGGGACGGTCGTGTTTGGACCACGGACAAGGACGGCATCCTCCTGGACCTCCTGGCCTGCGAGATGACGGCCCGAACCGGGAAAGACCCGGCCGAGCTGTATGCGGAGCTCGAGGACAGATTCGGCCGCCCGGCCTACCGGCGGGTCGACGCGCCCGCCACCCCGGAACAGAAGGCCGTGCTCAAGGCGCTGACTCCGGAGAGCATCACGGCCGCAGAGCTCGCGGGTGAGCCCATCCAGGCCCGGCTCACACACGCCCCGGGAAACAAGGCCGCTATCGGGGGCCTGAAGGTGGTCACGCGGGACGGCTGGTTCGCGGCCCGGCCCTCCGGTACCGAAGACATCTACAAGATCTATGCGGAGAGCTTTCGAGGCGAGGAGCATCTGGAGCGCATCCTGGAAGAGGCGCAGGATATCGTGTCCGGGGCCTTCCGTGGATCGGGAGGATAAGGTGAGTGAGAATATGGACGGGCTGGATTTCAGCATTGAGCGCCTGGGAGAGTGCCGCATCCCCTCTCCCATGGCCGGGGTCCCCTTTGTCTCGGACGGAGAGCACGTGCTGTATCACTCCCGCCTCGAGCACGTGGAGGATTGCCTGCGCCGGGGTGAGGCCCCTCCGGTCTTCGAGACCGCCGGACCCAGGGATAAGATCTATTTCGACCCCTCCAAGCTCAAATGCGGGATGGTGACCTGCGGCGGGCTCTGTCCGGGGCTCAACGACGTCATCCGTGCGATCGTGATGAGCCTGACCTACCATTACGGAGTCGATACCATCTTCGGGTTCCGTTACGGATTCGAGGGGCTATCCCCCAGGCACGGCCACACGCCCCTGGAGCTGACCCCGGATGTGGTCAAGGACATCCACAAAGAAGGAGGGACCGTGCTGGGATCGTCCCGCGGGCCCCAGGACGTGGGGGAGATGGTCGACACCCTGGAGCGGATGAACGTGCGGCTGCTCTTCACCATCGGCGGAGACGGGGCCCTCAAGGGGGCCCGGGCGATCGTCGAGGAGATCGGGCGGCGCGGGCTCAAGATCGGTGTGGTGGGGATCCCCAAGACCATCGACAACGACATCTCCTTGGTGGAACAGTCCTTCGGTTTCGACACGGCGGTCGGGGAATCGCGAACCGCGATCTATTCGGCCCACACCGAGGCGGAAGGGGCGCGGAACGGGGTGGGCCTGGTCAAGCTCATGGGACGCTATTCCGGGTTCATCGCGGCCTTCTCCTCCCTGGCCCACAACGACGTCAACTTCTGCCTTGTCCCGGAGGTGCCGTTTTCCCTGGAAGCCTTCCTGGAGGCCCTGCGCCGGCGCCTGGAGACCCGGGGGCATGCCGTCATCGTGGTGGGAGAGGGGGCGGGACAGGATCTCCTGGCAGCCCAGGGAGAGCAGGACGCATCCGGGAATGTCCTCCTGGGCGACATCGGGGCCTTCCTGCGGGACCGGATCAAGGCCCATTTCAGCCGGGCCGGCGTGGATGTCGGCCTCAAGTACATCGACCCCAGCTACACCATCCGCAGCGTGCCCGCCAATCCCAAGGATTCGGCCTACTGCCTGCTCCTGGGCCACAACGCCGCCCATGCCGGCCTAGCCGGCCGCACGAACATGCTGGTGGGGTACTGGAAACACCGCTACACCCATGTCCCCATCCCCCTGGCCGTATCCGGGCGTAAACAGATCGATCCGGGCGGCCGGCTGTGGAGCGATGTGATCTCCTGCACCGGTCAGCCCAGGGATCTGCGGTGAGGGGAGCGAGAGGATGTTGATACGCCTGCGGGAGCATGCCGAGGCCGTGTTCAGGGCCGGGCTCAAGGCCGTCGACCCGATCCGGGCGGTCGGGAGGCATGTCAGACGTGATGGCGATGTCCTGACCGTGGGCGAGCGCAGCTATGACCTCTCGAAGTTCGAGCGGGTCTTTGTGGTAGGTGCAGGTAAGGCCTCGGCGGCCATGGGCCGGGCCGTGGAAACGCTCCTGGGCGAGAGGATCACGGCCGGGCTCATCAACGTCAAATACGGGCATGCACTCCCCCTGGAAACCATACGCTTGCATGAGGCGGGGCATCCGGTCCCGGACGAAGCCGGCTTGGAAGGGGCCCGGGATATCCTTTCCCTACTGGAAACGACGGGAGAGAAGGACCTGGTGCTGTGCCTGCTCTCGGGCGGCGGTTCCGCCCTGCTTCCCGTGCCGGCCCAGGGTCTTTCCCTGGCGGATAAGCAGGAGATGACGCGGCTTCTCCTGGAGAGTGGGGCGAATATCCAGGAGATCAACGCCCTGCGCAAGCATGCCTCCGGGATCAAAGGAGGCCTCCTGGCCCGGGCCGTATACCCGTCCTCTCTGATCACCCTCATTCTCTCGGATGTCATAGGCGACGACCTGGACAGCATCGCCTCCGGGCCCACGGTCCCGGACACCACCACCTTCCAGGACTGCCGGGATGTGATCGAGCGGTATGGCCTGGCCGGCCGGATGCCGCCTGGTGTCCTGGACCTTCTCGAGAAAGGGGCCAGCGGGGAGCTGCCCGAGACCCCCAAGGCGGGAGACCCGGCCTTTGCGGATACCCAGAACCTCATCGTGGCCGGAAATTTTCAGGCCCTGCAGGCCGCCCGCGAAAGGGCTGAGGAGCTGGGCTATAATACCCTTCTGCTCTCCTCCACCATCGATGGCGAGACCCGGGATGCGGCCCGGGTGCATGCGGCCCTGGCCCGCGAGATCCGCAGGAGCGGGAATCCGATCGCCCCCCCGGCCTGCCTCCTTTCCGGAGGGGAAACCACCGTGACCATCCGGGGGAAAGGCCTGGGTGGGCGCAACCAGGAGTTCGTGCTGGCGGCCTCCCTCGCCATCGCGGGCCTGGAAAACACCGTGATCCTGAGTGCCGGGACGGACGGCACGGACGGCCCCACGGACGCGGCCGGGGCCGTGGCCGACGGCTGGACCGTTGCGAGGGCCCGCGAAAAGGGGCTCGATGCCCTCACATTCCTGCGGGACAACGACTCCTACCGGTTCTTCCAGCCGCTGGGTGACCTCCTGATCACCGGCCCGACCCTGACCAATGTGATGGATCTCCGCATCGTCCTGGTCTTTTGAACAAACTGAGGCGTATTGGCCTAAAGTCCAATAGACAGGGGATTTTCAAGCGGGTATAATAACTGTCCGGTGGAATAATACGTATTAAATAGGGACTTTAGAAGAGTTAATTTTATAAAGGAGCAAGAAGAGAAATGAAGAAGAATCTCTATCGAATCAAGTATGTATTGCCCGGGCTGCTGCTGGCCATGTCCATGTGGTCCTGCTATCCGGGCGGGCCCGAGAACATCGCGGATACGGACCTGGTCTTCACGTTTTACGACCAGGGCGCCGATTTCGGCAGTGTCCGCACCTTTTTCATGCCGGACGAGGTGTTCGTGCGCGAGGGGTCTGAGACGACCGAGGACAGCTTCGATAGCCTGATCCTGTCCGATGTGGCGCGGAACATGGAAGCCCTCGGGTATGTGCGTGAAATGGATCCGCAGAACAACGGGGCGGATTCCGTTGTGATCGTGAGCAAGACCAAGACCGACATTACCGTTGTCGGCTGGGTGCCCGGTTATCCCTATTATCCCGGTTGGGGCTACCCCGGCTGGGGCTGGTATGGCCCCTGGTATCCGGTAGCCGGCAGCTACTCGACGGGTACGGTTTTCATCGAGTTCGCGAGTGCCGACGATGTCAACGTGCCTGAGAAGCAGGTCAACGCCAGCTGGTCCGGTATGCTAAACGGCATCCTGGGCACGAACGCCTCGGCCACGGCAACGCGCATCACGACCAGCATCAATCAGGCGTATAAGCAGTCTCCCTACCTGGGCAGCAAATAGCGGGAAGACCCCAACAAGGAATTCAGGAGAATATACCAATGACAATCAAATCCATAACAACCAAAATCACTCTGTTCGTGATCCTGGTCGCAGCCCTGAACCTGCCCGGCCTAGCCCAGACAGGGACCAGCGTCCTGACCTGGGACCTTCAGCTCCCCATGTCCGACTCCAAGGATTTCCTGGGTCGCGGCACGCTGACGGCCCGCGGTGTCGGCTTTCAGATCAGGCGGCAGATGCGGGAAAACATCTGGGCCGGCGCCTATTTTGCCTGGCATGTGATGAACGGAAGCGATGAAGGCACATTCCCGATCGAGAGAGAAGAGTACACGGGACATGCCACCGGGAAGTACTGGAGCTACATCAATGTCTTCCCCGTGATGGCCAACATCTTCTATCAGACGGGTGCGCCCCGCGGCCTGCAGGTGTCAGTGGGGTTGAACGCCGGAGGCTTCATTTATGAAGAGCGGAAGGAAGTTTCTTCC
>JAUXEH010000164.1 GCA_030620655.1 Candidatus Aminicenantota bacterium
CTAAGGAAACTCCAACCCCTCCTGTCCCCCGGGCCCGGGGATTTCGATACAGTGCTTTTTTATGAGTTTGAACAATCCCTGCCGGCTCAAACCGATCTCCCGTGCGGTCCGCGCACGATTGTAATTGAAGCGGCTGAGGGCCTGGCGCAGAAAACGTTTTTCAAACTCTGCCTTAGCCTTAAAATAATCATAACATGAAGACACACTCTCCGTCTCCTCATATGGATTTATGCGCTGTGACAGGTCCCGTTCGGTGATGAGGGAAGATTGGCCGCAGAGGATCAAGCAGCGTTGGATCTCACCCTGGAGCTCCCGGACATTCCCCGGCCATGAGTACTCCTGAAGGAGTTCCCGGGCTTGAGGAGTGATAAATGCCCGGCCCCTTTTCAGCTCCCGGCAGAATTTCGCCAGGAAATGATCGACCAGCAGCAGTATGTCCTCCTTACGGCGACGCAGGGGTTCGAGCTCGATGGGCAGGATCCTCAGCCTATAGAGGAGATCCTCACGGAAGCCTCCCTCAGCCACCTGGTTCTTGATGTCTTTGTTGGTGGCGCTTATAAAGCGAACATCGACCGGCCGTGTCCGGTTTTCCCCGACCCTGCGGATCTCCCGCTCCTCGATAAGCCGCAGGAGCTTGGCCTGAAGATGGGGAGACAGGTCCCCGATCTCATCCAGGAACAGGGTTCCCCCGGATGCCTCCTCCACCAGCCCGGGCTTGTCACGAACCGCTCCCGTGAAGGCTCCCCGGGCGTAACCGAAAAGCTCACTCTCGATCAGATGCTCGGGCAGGGCCGCACAGTTAATCGCAACAAAACGGGATTGGCAGCGTGGGCCGCTTCGGTGGAGGGAGCGTGCGACCACCTCCTTTCCGGTGCCGCTCTCCCCTCCGATGAAGACAGGGGCGGTGGAATCCTTGAATTTTTCGATCAGCACCAAAAGATGGAGGAAGGCCTTGCTCTTCCCGATCAATGCAACACACGGTTTTGTCTGGTCCAGGCTCACTTCTCCGGCCTGCTTCCGGAAATCACCCGAGTTTCCTCCCATGCCTTCACCGTATGGGTAACGTTTTCCCCTCGAAGATATTCTCATTCCGGAGGAAAGGGCCGGGCCCACAACGACAGTTGATCCGGCTTGGGGAAAAAAGATATGGGAACGGAGGGATCAGAGCTTGGGCTGGAGAGACTGCAGCTTGGCCGCCACATCCCGATACTCCGGGTTCCAGCCCGCCACAGCTTTGTAGAACTCGAGTGCTGTCCTGCGGTCGTCCATGGATTCATAGAGAGACGCCAGCTCATACTTGAGGGCAAAAGACTGATGCGCATCCTGTCCGGCCTTTTCCAGGGCTTTCTCCAGCCAGCGGACCGACTCCTTCGGCTCTTCTTTCTGGGCATAGCAGTGGCTGATCAGGGTGAGGCTGTCAATCTCCAGTTTCTTGCTGTTGACCGCCAGTTTGCATTCTTTGATGGCCTCGTCGAACAGCCCCTGCCCCATGAAGGCGACCGCCAGGTTGTAGTGGCTCTCATAATCATCCTCGTCCACCTTTTCGTCCAGAGCCTTGCGGAAGTCGGTCACGATCTCCGTCAGAGCCTTTTCCACGCTGGCCGTGTCGCCGCGCAGCTGGACATTGCAGACGGCTTCTATGGCGTCCAATTCATCTCCGATGATGTCTTTGAGGTCGAAAAACTTGTCCTCGTCCTGATCTTCCTGCATCACGATGGGGATGAGATCGGTCTCAGCGAAGATGTCGGCGGCGGAAAGATGGCCGTCCATGAGCTCATCGGCAAAGGCCTGGGGTCCGCCCTTGGGCATGATTCCAGAGAGCTTATCTAGCAGTTCCGTCTCTTTTTTGTGGACCTTTCCGATCTTCCGGGCGATATCCTTGGTCCTGCTCTCATCCGTTAACTGTTTGATCTCCTCGATCTTTACGGCCACCCTTTTCTCGTCAGGGTAGCGCATCATCAGGTTGTCCAGGATGCGGCGCGCATTCTTGAACAGGCCCTGCTCTATGTAGAGATCGACCTTGGCGAGCGTCGAATCGATGATCTCGGCGGTCTCGTCCACACGGACGGCAGAAGGCTCTTCCTCCAGCTCGCCCTCCGGGCTGCCCAGTTCCCCTTTGAGGAAGCGGTAGTCGGAGTAGTAGGTATGGTTCTCGGGGAACATCTCCATCAGTTCCCCCAGAAGAGCCAGGACCTTTTTCAGCAGGCCGCTCCTGCGGTACTGTTCGATCAGAACGCCGTAGATGACCTCGAGGTCTTTTTTCTGTTTTTTAAGCTTATAGATACCGGCCAGCTTCTCAAGAGTGGGCAAGTGGGCCTGTTTCGAGGCAAGCACCAGACCCAGCAACCCGACCGCCTTGTCTTCCATCTGTTTCCGCACCAGGGAATCGACCAGCGGCTCGTACATCTCGAAGGCCTGATCCAGTTCCCTGCGCCGGATCAGGAGTCGCCCCATCTTTACCCTGGCTTCCACCTCCTTGGGACGGAGGGAAATGATCCGGGAGAACACCTCTTCCGCCAGCTTAGCGTTTTCGCTCTCAACATACAGATTCCCCAGAAGATACAGGGCCTTGATGTTGTCCGTGTCTTTCTTGAGGAAAGCCTTGGCGAGATCGAGGGCCTCCTGCTTCTTGTCCTCACGCTTGAACAGCTCGATCAGGTTGGTCAGGGTCCGTGGATGGTCGTCTTTCAGCTTTCTGGCTTTTTTCAGGAGCTTGCGGGCCTCTTCCAGACGATTCTTGCGAATACGGGATTCGGCCACGGTGTTGTACTCTTCGACCGCCTGATCGACACTCCCCTTCTTATGCAGAAGCCCGGCCAGGATGATCCGCGCGTCCATCTCCTCGGGACTCAGCTCCAGGAGGGTTTCATAGGCCTTGATCGCCTCGTCTGTCTTATTCTGCTTTGCCAGAGCGGCGGCCAGTTCGGCATACTCCCTCCGGGCCTCAGAGGTAAATCCCTGGTTGTTGTAGAGACGAGCCAGTTTCCGGATCGCTTCCAGGGACGCGGCATCGATGCGACCGATCCGTTTCAGTGTGGCGATCGCCTTGGAATTCAGGCCCTTCTTTTCATAATAATCGGCGATATTGAGCAGTTCTTCGACGGCCTTGCGTTTCTGGCCGGCCTGAACATAGAGGTCGCCGATCTGAGTCCGGATGGGGATGTCCTGTTCTGTACCGGACAGCAATTTCTGGAGTTCTGTGATGGCATCCTGCAGCCTGCCACGCTTGATCAGCTTCTCCGCTTGGGCCTCGATTTTGGCTCTCTCTTGGCCGTTCATGAGTCCGTTCTGTCCTTCAGGTTGAACGTCCGCCTATGGAACACACTGGGGCCCAATTTCCGGAGCGCCTGGTAGTGCTCCCTGGTTCCGTACCCTTTGTGTCTGGCGAGGCTGTAACCTTCGAATATGCGGTCCAAGTGAACCACCATCTCGTCCCGCAGCACCTTCGCGACGATCGAAGCCGCCGCGATCGTGATGCTCTTTCTGTCTCCCTGGCGGACCCTCTCTTGAGAATAATGTACATCATTCAGTCGGAATCCGTCAACCAAAAGAAAGTCGGGCTCCAAGGCCAGCCTTTCGATGGCACGGCGCATAGACTCGAGGGCCGCCCAATGGATGTTCCGCTCTTCGATCTCGATGTTGTGAGCCATCCCCCAACCAACGGCTTCTGCGCCCTGGAGGATAAGCCGGCACAGACGCTGTCGCTTCCGCGGTGAAAGCAGCTTGGAGTCGTTGATCTCACACATCCAATCCCCTATCGTTCCTTGGATCAGCTCAGGCGAAAATATGACAGCGGCCGCGACCACCGGGCCGAACAGGGCGCCCCGGCCGGCTTCGTCAAGACCGGCCACTGCACGGTACCCCTGGGCCAGGGCGCGGCGCTCCAGCTGAAAATCGGGCATCTGTCTCTTTTCGCCTCAAAACATGTACATCCTTGAGATGATACACCAATTCCCATGGCGACATCAATTCCCGCCGCGATTATGCCCCGGACAATGCAATCCGACCTCGGCGGTGTGATCGGCCGCGAACATCATCCAGAAGAGTTTAGTCAAATCAGAAAGGGAGGGTTTGGATTTTCGATCAAATCCGGTAGAGAAACTACGGTCCGGCTTGGCAGCGGGGCTTCAGCGTGCCTCTTTGATCCGGGCTGCCTTGCCACGGAGGCTGCGCAGGTAGTAGAGCTTGGCCCGTCTGACTTTGCCGCGGCGTACGACCTCGATCTTTCGGATCATCTTGGAATGCAGGGGGAAGACGCGCTCCACTCCCACTCCGAACGAGATCTTGCGCACGGTGAAGCTTTCGCGGGCCCCGGACCCTTTCCGTGCGATGACATCACCGCGGAATACCTGGATCCGCTCTTTGTCGCCCTCCCGGATGACCACGTGGACCTTGACGGCGTCACCGATGTTGAAGGACTCTATGTCCTGTTTCAGCTGTTTTTCCTCGACCTTATCAATGAGATTCATGGGTGTTTCCTTTCGTTTCATTTTGTATGTCGTCCAGCATCCGCTGTTCCCCCTGGGTCAGGCTCTTCCGGGCCAGGAGGTCCGGCCGTATTCGCCAGGTTTTCTCCAGCGAATGCCTCAAGCGCCATTCTTCTATCTGCTCGTGGTTGCCGGAAACCAGGATCTCCGGCACCTTCATGCCCCTGAAATCCCGGGGGCGGGTATACTGCGGATGCTCGAGCAGGTCCTGGCTGAAGCTGTCAAACGCGACAGACTCGCTCTTACCCACGACACACGGGATAAACCGGGAAGTCGCATCCACGATGACCATGGCTGCCACTTCCCCCCCCGTCAGGACGTAATCCCCGATGGAGATTTCATCCGTGATCAGATGCTGGATCACGCGCTCGTCCACCCCCTCATATCGACCGCAGATGAGAATGATTCTCTGTTCCCCGGCCATCGCCTCCGCTCTCCGGGCATCGAATCGTTTCCCCCGGGGTGAAAGCAGATAGACAGGCGTCTCCTCGGACGCCCGGATATGCTCCACGGCCGCGAAAACCGGTCCGGGCTTCAAAACCATCCCCGGACTCCCGCCGAAGGGACGGTCGTCCACCTGGCGGTGCTTATCGGTCGCGAAATCGCGGAGATTGTGTACATTCACGCTCAATAACCTTTTTTCGATCGCTTTCCCCACCACTCCGGCTGACAGAGCAGACCCGAACATTTCGGGGAAAAGTGTAATTATATCAAATCTCATTTATATCTAAAAGCCCGACAGGCGGATCGATCACCAGCCGCTTATTCCGGAGGTCGAACTCCCGGCAGATGGTCCGGACCAGGGGAACCAGGATCTCCCGATCACCAGCGGTCACGACCAGCAGGTCATTGCCCGGGACCCCGATCACGTCTTTGACCCTGCCGACCTCCCTGCCGTCCAAGGTCACGACCGAGAAGCCCTCGATCTCGTGAAAATAAAACTCGCCCTCGTCAAGGGGATGCAGATCCTCCTTGGCCACGAAGGCCTCGGAACCGATAAACTCCTCGGCCTGGGAGATGGATTCGATTCCCCCTAATCGGACGATGTAGAATTCTTTAAAAACACGGACGGCTTCGACTTTAAATGCGTCTAGGCGCCCCTCTCGCTCAAAATATAGCCGTGAAAAAAAAAGGCTTTGCGGGGCGTCCCGCCCGAATGCGAAGCTCGCCTCGCCTCCCTTGACTTCTAACGACCCTCCCTATGCTGATCAAATCAAACCTTCTCGATGATCTCCAGGTTGTATCTCCGCTTCTCTTTCATTCCGGCGGCACCTAGGATCACTCTGATAGCGCGAGCGGTTCGGCCCTGCTTTCCGATGACCTTGCCTAGATCTTCCGGGGCGACCTTGAGTTCCAGGATTGTGGTCTGCTCGCCATCCAACTGAGAAACAACTACCCTGTCCGGACTGTCCACTAAGGCTTTGGCGATCAATTCTACGAGTTCTTTCACTGCAACCTCCTTTTAGCGTTGCTAAACCGATGGTTTCTCGGACTTAGAAGCTTTATCCAAAAGCGACTGTACAGTTTTGGACGCTTGGGCTCCTTGTTCCAGCCAGTAGTTCGCTCTTTCCATGTCGATCTTGATCTCCGCCGGCTCTTTCAGAGGATCATAAAAGCCGATAATCTCCTTGGCCTTGCTTTCCCGCGGCCGCCGGCTATCGGTCACAATCACACGATAAAAAGGTCTTTTTTTCGCACCAAGTCTCATCAATCGGATAGATACCATTTTAACCTATTCTTCTCCATTTTAGTGAACTGTGATGATATCGGAAAAAATCCCCAAAGTCAAGGCCATCCGGTCCACCCCCACAGAGTAATCCTCCCACCCTATCGGTAGGAACGCCATGAGCCAAACCCGGTCCACCCCCACAGAGTAATCCTCCCGCCCTATCGGGAGGAACGCCATGAGCCAAACCCAGTCCACGCCCACAGAGTAATCCACCCACCCTATCAGGAGGAACGCCATGAGCCAAACCGGGTCCACCCCCATCTCTCCACCCCAACC
>JAUXEH010000141.1 GCA_030620655.1 Candidatus Aminicenantota bacterium
GGAGAAATATCCCCTGGATCCGGCCAAGGTCACGGTCATTCACCACGGGACCAACAAACGCTTCCGGGTGCAGACCTCCACGGCCTTCAAGAACGTGCTCCGGAAGAAATACGACCTCCCTGCTGAGTTCCTGCTGTTCGTGGGAGCCGTGGAGCCGCGAAAAAACCTGACGACTCTGGTAGACGCCCTGAAGATCCTGCACGATCAGGGCCAGAGGATCCCGCTCATCATCGCCGGTCGCAAGGGATCGGATATCATCCGGGTCCGGGACCGGATTGCGCAGAACGGTCTGGAGTCATCGGTGCGGGTGCTCGACTACCTGCCGGATGAGGATGTGCAGGGACTCTACAGCCTGGCCTCCCTGTTCGTCTTCCCCTCGCTGTGCGAAGGCTTCGGATTCCCCCTGCTGGAGGCCATGGCCAGCGGGATTCCCATCGCCGCCTCATGTGTATCCGCACTGCCGGAGGTCGCGGGCGATGCCGCCCTGTTTTTCGATCCTCGCTCGGCCGGGCGGATGGCCGAGACCCTGCTTCAGGGACTGGAGGATGAGGAGGTGCGGGCGGTCCTGATCGAGCGGGGCAAAAAACGCATCCACGATTTTGACTGGGAACGCTCGGCCCGGGCAACGTTGGAGTTCTACCGCACGGTGGCCGGACAGGCGGCTTCATGAAGATCGCGGTTGACGGGTATGAGATCGTCACTCCCATGGGCGGCGTGGGGCGCATCACGGCAGGCCTCTTGTCCGTGCTGGCCGGTCTTGATCCATACGGGCAGGTCGGCCTCTTCGTGCGTCGGCCCACAGGGCTCTCTTTCCCCACCAATGTGCAGGAGCGGGTCCTGTCTCCGGACAGGGGCTATTTCCGCTGGCAGAATCTTCCCCTGCGGAAAGCCTTGAGGGATTTTCGACCCGATATCCTGATGGCCCCCAACTACACACTCCCGGTCTTCTATGGGCGGCTGGCCGTGCTCTTCGAACACGACATCTCCTATGTCTCCCATCCGGAGTGGTATTCCCGCCGCGAAAGGATGAAAAACGGCTGGCTGCTGCCGCACAGCCTCAAGCGGGCTGCGGCCGTGGTCACGGAATCGGAGTTTTCAAGGCAGGAGATCCTGGCCCATTTCCCGTCCGTGGGTGCAGACAAGGTCACGGTGATACACCCGGGCTTGGAGGAGCGGTTCCGACGTTCCACCGCCGAAGATATCTCTGGGTGGAGGGCCCGAAAAGGCCTCGACGGCAAAAAGGTGGTCGGTTTCCTGGGATCGATCTTCAACCGGCGCCACATCCCGGAGCTGGTGGAGGCTGTCCGGCAGGTCCGGAACAGAGACACAGATGTGTTCCTCTATGTCGTGGGGCGGGACCGGACCAGCCCGCCCCAGGATATCGCAGGGCTCACGGCTGAGGACTGGATCCTATGGGAAGAGGGCCTGGGGGATAGGGACCTCCCTCTGTTTTACTCCGGGTGCGATGTGTTCTGCTACCTGTCCGATTACGAGGGCTTCGGGATCCCGCCTCTCGAGGCCCTGGCCTGTGGGACGGTCCCTCTCGTGCTGAACCGGACATCACTGGCCGAGATCTACACCGGAATGGCCGTGATGACGGATCGGGCGGATCCGGAGGAGATCAGGGCCGCCCTGGAAACGGCACTTTCCGACGAGGCGAAAAGGGCCGCTGTGCTGGCGGCTTTCGAGGCGCGCCGGCCGGGGTTTTCCTGGCAGAAAGCCGGCGAAAAACTGTTCCGGATCATCCGGCAGACCGTGGGGGCGGCTCGGATATGAACCAGGAAGCGATCGAGCTTTCCGTGGTCCTGGTGAGCTTTAACGCCCGGGAACTGCTGGAAGTCTGCCTGCGTTCGCTGGAGAACGCACTCACCGGCCTGGTGCACGAGATCATTGTCGTGGACAACGCGTCTCAGGACGGGGCCGCGGACATGGTGGCCGAACGATTTCCCGGCGTCAGGCTTCTCCGCAACGCCGAGAACCTGGGCTATCCCAAAGCCAACAACCAGGGCATCGCCGCAGCTGGAGGCGCGCATGTCATGCTGCTCAATCCGGACACGGAGGTGCCTCCCGGTGTAATGGAGCGGCTGCTGGCCGAGATGAAAGACCGGCCGGAGGCCGGAGGCGTGGCCCCCGCGCTCCGGCTTCCCAGCGGGCGCATCCAGGTTTCCTTCGGCCGCAGGGTCAACGTCATGACCGAGTCCATAAAAAAGCTGTTCGGAAACCGCTGGCTGAGTCGTCGTGTGGATAAAGATAAGAAAACCCGCGAAGTGTTCTGGCTGGGAGGTGCCTGCCTCCTGACCCGGCGGGATGCCCTGGAAAAAACCGGAGGATTCGATGAACGGTTCTTCCTCTACTTCGAGGACATCGACCTCTGCTTCCGGATCCGCGGCCTGGGATGGCGGCTTTACCTGGTGCCGGAGGCCGAGATCCTGCACGAGGGAGGCGCCAGCACATCGGGGCTGAACCTCCTCAGCCGTTACCATTACAGGCGCAGCCAGCTCTATTTCTACCGCAAGCACGTCTCCGCGCTCTCATGCCTGGCCTTGAAGGCCTATCTGAGTGTGACATTTTGTGCGCTCTACCTCCAAGGGGTCCTGCAGAGGGCCGGTGACCTGGATCTGCGGAAGCGGTTTTTCAAGCTGCTGGGGGAGAAGTGAAGCCTTTCAAGGTCTGCCTTATGATCGACCGGGCCTTTTTGGGCGGCGGGCAGAAGAACGTGCTGGCCCTGGCGGAAGGGCTCGACCGCGCGCGCTTCGTGGTCACCGTGTGCTCGCGGCCGGACGGCCCGCTGGCCGAGGCCGTCCGGGCAGGGGGGGGAGCACATTTTGCCGTGCCCTTCCGCAGGCGGTACGACCGCCGCGTGCTCGGCCGTATCCGCACCTTCCTCCGGGAAGAAGGGTTCGACATCCTGCACACCCACGGCGGCGTGGCCGGGTTTTACGGCCGGTGGACGGCACACCCTCTCCGCGTACCTGTCGTCATCCACACCTTTCATGGGATCCATTATCTTTACGACACGAACCCGGCCCTGCGGGCGGTCTTTGTCGCGCTCGAAAGGCGGCTCTCCCGGAAGACGGACACCGTGGTGTGTGTGTCGGACTCTGTCCGGGATCTGAGCCGGGCACATCGGCTCGTCCCGGAGGATAGGCTGACCGTGATCAAGAACGGAATCGACTTCGACCGGCCGCCGCCTTCGGAGTCCGAAGATATACGGTCGATTGTGTCCGGGCTGGGCCTGGAATTGGCCCGTCCCCTGATCGGGACCGTGGCCCGGCTCGATCCTGTCAAAGGGCTGGCCGTCCTGCTCAAGGCCGTCCCCCGGATCCGGGAGCGGTTGCCTTCGGCTCGGCTCGTGATCGTGGGCGGCGGGGCGGATAGGGCCCGCCTGGAAACTTTAGCCCGGGCACTCGAGATCCGGGAGTGTGTACATTTCTTGGGTGAGCGGACCGACGCACTGGCCTGGATGGGGCGGTTCGACGTGTTCGTGCTCCCCTCCCTGCAGGAGGCCCTGCCCTATGTGATCCTGGAGGCAGCCGCCCTGGAAAAGCCGGTGGTGGCGTCCGAGGTCGGCGGCATCCGGGAGCTCTTGAGAAATGAAGAGACCGGCCTGCTGGTGCCTCCCGGCGACCCCAAGACCCTGGCGGCCGCCGTGATTCGCCTGGCCGAAGACCCAGCCCTGGCGGCGAGCCTTGGGAAAAAACTAAGGTCTACGCTGTCGCAGGAATACACCCTGTCCCGGATGGTGCGGCAGACCGAGGACCTCTACCTCCGCCTATCCCCTTATTCGCTGGATTGACAATCCGGGGGGGTGTTCCTATAATCAACCTCAATGGACAAGCCGAAGGTCGCCCTGGTCCATGACTGGCTGACCGGTCGCCGGGGCGGGGAGAAGGTCCTTGAGGTTTTCGCTGAGCTCTATCCGGAAGCCCCCATCTATACACTGATTCGCTTCCCGGGCAGCCAGCATCCCTCTCTCGAGAGCCGGGAGATCCATACCAGCTTCATCCAGCGCCTCCCCTTCCTGAAAAAGCGCTACCGCTCCTATCTTCCCCTGTTTCCCCTGGCGGTAGAGCTGTTCGACCTGCAGGAGTTCGATCTTATCCTGTCCACCTCACACTGCGTGGCCAAGGGAGCCATACCGCGGCCCGACGCTCTGCACATAAGCTACATCCATTCTCCCATGCGCTACGCCTGGAACCAGTACTTCGCCTACTTTTCCTCGGACAGGCTGGGATGGCTGTCACGCCGTTTTATCCCGCCCGTGCTCCACCGGCTGCGCGTCTGGGACACGGTGTCGTGCCACCGCGTCGATTTCTTTGCCGCCAACTCAAAGGCTGTGGCCGCCCGGATCCGGAGGTATTACGGCCGCCCCGCCGAGGTCATCCATCCTCCCGTGGATGCGGACTTCTTTCAGCCCGGAGGCACGCCGGAGGACTACTTCCTGATCGTATCCGCCCTGGTGCCGTACAAACGCATCGAGCTGGCCGTCGAAGCCTTCCGCCGGCGGAGGGATTCCCTGAAGATCGTGGGGCAGGGCCCGGAGTTCAAGAAGCTGCACAGGTCAGCCCCGCATAATGTTCACTTTGTCGGACAGGTGGGGGATGAAGAACTGCGTTCCGTCTATCAGGGAGCCCGGGCGCTTATCATGCCCGGCGAGGAGGATTTCGGAATCAATTCTCTTGAGGCCCAGGCCTGTGCAGTGCCTGTCATCGCCTACAGCCGGGGGGGCGCCACAGAAACCGTGATCGAGAACCGGACCGGCCTTTTCTTCCCGCAGCTCACGACCGAGAGTCTCCTCGACGCGCTTGACAAATTTCAGACTGTGGCCTTTAATAAGCAGGAAATCCGGGCGAATGCCGAGCGCTTTGCACGCCCTGCGTTCCGAGCCAAGATGGCGGCCTACATCCAGGAAAAATGGTCTGAGTTCCAGGAACAGCTATGATCCGAAGACAGCGCAGCGGGCTGGTCGGGATGTACATCCTGAGTGATGTCATCGCCATCCTGCTGGCCTATTTCTGGTCCTATGGGTTCCGGTTCTACGGATATCTGCTCCCGGTTGACCCGGAAAAGGGCATCCCCGCGCTCAAGTACTATATCGCGATCGTCCCCCTCTTCCTGGTAACGCATCTCCTCATCTTTTATATGCAGGGTTTTTACAAGACCCGGCTCAAGCGCACGCGGGTGGATGACTTCGTGTACATCACGCTCAATGCCGTGTTCTCCATCCTGATCATCTTCTCCTTCCTCAACACACTGGTGGCCTACGGCCAGGGGATCGCGTTCCTCATGCCGGAGAACTTCACCATCTCTCGCCTCTTCCTCCCCATCTATTTTGTCAGCGTGGTCTTCATGATCACCGTGCTGCGGCATCAGATCTACTTCGTGATGAAGCGCCGGTATGCCAAGGGGCTGAACCTCAAGAATGTGCTGATCGTGGGGGCCGGAAAGATGGGCCGGGCCGTGGCCCAGAAGCTGCTGGATTACAAGGACATGGGATTTGTCGTGAGGGGCTTCCTGGAGGACACCCTCCCGGCCGGCGAGGAGGTCCCGGTCGATGGAGGCCTCCCGGTGCTGGGCAGTGTGGGGGACCTGGAGTCGGTCCTCGAAAAAGGCAACATCACAGAAGTGTATGTGGCGCTGGATCTTTCCAATTATGCCCAGATCATGGAAACGCTGAAGATCGTGGACCGTTTTATTGTCAATATCCGGCTCATCCCCGACCTGTTCCAGATGCTGACGCTCAAGGCTCGGATCGAAGACCTGGACGGATTCCCGGTCATCAGCATCGACGAGCCGCCCCTGAGGGGGCTCATGCTCTTCCTTAAGAGGTGCGTGGATGTGATCGTATCGACCCTGGTGCTCCTCGTCTTATCGCCCCTCTGGCTGCTCTTCGTTCTCTTGATCAAGCTGACCTCCAGAGGGCCCGTGCTCTACCGGCAGGAGAGGGTGGGCATGGACGGCGTGAAGTTCATGATGTTCAAGTTTCGGACCATGGTGGAGAACGCTGAGCAGGAGACCGGACCGGTCATGTGCTCTCCCGGTGATTCCCGGATCACCCCCCTGGGGCGCTTCCTGCGCAAGTTCAGCATCGACGAGATCCCTCAGCTCATCAATGTGCTGAGGAGGGAGATGAGCCTGATCGGCCCCCGTCCGGAGCGCCCGGTATTCGTGCAGGACCTCCGGGACCGGATTCCCAAGTACATGCTCCGCCACAAGGTCAAATCAGGGATCACAGGCTGGGCCCAGGTCCACGGCCTCCGCCAGGATGCCGACTTCGACAAACGCCTCGAATACGATTTCTACTACATCCAGAACTGGTCCCCGGCCCTGGACTTCAAGATCCTCTGGAAGACGCTGCGCAAGGGATTTATCGACAAGAACATCTCCCTCTCCTCCCGGAAGAAAGAAAAGAAGCGCCCATAGGCTGCGCGCGGGGAATCTTATCCTTTCGGGGGCGCCGACCGGAGCCACTCGCGTCCCCGCTGGACATATTCATACCCGGAAATGACGGTCAGTATGCCCGCCCCGATGTAACACCAGAACAGGAAACCGGCCTCTTTCCCCAGCATGTTGAACAGCAGCACCAGCAGCAGCACCGAGAACTGCCACACCGTGCTGCCTTTGCCGGTCAGGGTGGGGGGGAAGGACTTCTTCTGGATCAGGAAGTAAAGGATCAGCGCACCGCCGACGATCAGCACATCCCGTCCGATCACGATCGCGGTCAGCCAGAGCGGCAGCACGTTGGGGGAACTGAGGGATGGTATGGTGAGGATGATGAAGGCCCCGGTCATGAACATCTTGTCTCCGAAGGGATCCAGCAGGGCCCCCAGCTTGGTCTTCTGGTTGAGCAGGCGTGCCGAAGCGCCGTCCAGGAAATCCGTGAGAGCCGAAACCAGAAAAACGATAAAGGCCATCTGCGTGCGGCCGTGGATCATGGCATAGAGAAAGACGGGGACCAGGAAGACCCGGGAGAGGCTGAAGAGATTGGGGATGCTGAGGATTCGATCGGGCTTGTTCGTTTCCATATTATTTAATCAGGGCCAGGATCAGGGCCAGGTGCTGCATGGCATCCGCGCCTGAGACCGGCTGATCGGGGTTGAACCGGCGCCCTCCCGCCATGCTCATCAGGTCGTAAGAGATCATCATGAC
>JAUXEH010000078.1 GCA_030620655.1 Candidatus Aminicenantota bacterium
CCCCTGCACAGCCGGTCGGGCCGGCAATCCCAGAAGCAGAATCAGCGTTATCCAGGTGATCGACCATGCACTCATTTCTTTTCCCTGTTTATATAGCACAGGTGTATTCCATCGTCAAAGGACGGGAGATATGACGGTTTGCCTTTTTCTGTGGTGCGGCATAAGATAATCACACGTGAATCGCAAGGAAAGAGAGGAGGGCGGCCGTGGATCCCAACCAACCTAGCAAGTCGAGCTCAACCAAGAAGTGGCTCATCGGCTGCGGCATCGGCTGCGGCGTTATCGTCGTTTTAGCCGCACTCCTGATCACCGGAGGCGTCCTGTACGTGCGCAGCCTGGTGGAGGGCTTCAAGGATTCGGAGGCCATGCTGGAGACCCTGACGGAGAGGTACGGCCGCATAACCGAGTACTGCCCGGAGCCTGACGGCCGCATCCCGGCCGGCCGCATCGAGGCCTTCCTGGCGGCCCGGGAGGCCATAGCTCCAGTGAGGGACGAGATCGAACGCTCGATCTCCCTCCTGGAGGATGAGGGTGAGGAGATCGATGTCAAATCCGCCGGAAACGTCTTCCAGAAGCTGAAGCTGGGCTTCGGCCTGATCCCCAAGCTGGCAGATTATTTCAAGGCCCGCAACCAGGCCCTGCTCGACACGGGCATGGGCATGGGGGAATATTACTACATCTACTCCATCGTGTACTTTGCCTGGCTGGACAAATCCCTCGTGGATGGGCCTTCCTTCCCCATAACCGGAGAGGAAGGCGACATCGAGTACAGCTACGAGGGTCGGGACGACGAGGAAACCCGGGAGATGCGCCACGACATCTCCCTCCGGCGCCTCCACCGCATGCTGCTCCCCATGCTGCGGAACCAGTACGTAAAGCTCAGTCAGGAGGCCGATCCGGAGGTTTCCAGGGACTGGAAAGAGGCCCTGGCCGCCGAGCTGGAGGCCCTGGAATCCGACCGCTACCGCCTGGCCTGGCAGGATGGGCTGCCGAAAGTAATCGCTTCCTCCCTGGCGCCTTATCGGGACCGCCTCGACTCGAGCTACAGCCGGCTGATGAACACGATCGAGATCTCCATGGAACAGAGGTGATCTCCGGACCTGGGATCATTTCATCCGACAGTTCCGATATAATTTATAAAAGATACTTGACATACAATCTGTAGAGGTCTATATTCTTTATGCTTCTACATATTGTATACTTCCTTTATTCCCCAAGACTAGGAGGACGGATGACGGACAGGGATGGTTTTTCTTCCAATGCGCTGCGGATCCTGGAGGCCCGCTATTTAATGAAGACCGAAACCGGCGAGATGCTGGACAAATCCCCGGCCGACCTTTTTTCCCGGGTAGCGGATTTTGTGGCCACCGCGGAGAAGACCAAAAAGGAGCAGCAGACCTGGAGCCGGCGCTTCCTCAACCTGATGCTGGCCCGGGATTTCCTTCCCAACAGCCCTACCTTGACGGGTGCGGGGCGGGGCATGTGCCTGAGCGCCTGTTTCGTGTTGCCTGTCGAAGATTCCATGCCCTCCATCTTCGATGCGGTCAAGAACACCGCGCTGGTGCACAAGGAAGGCGGCGGGACCGGATTCGACTTCAGCCAGCTGCGTCCCCAGGGCAGCTTCGTGCGCAAGACCCAGGGCGTGGCCTCGGGCCCGATATCCTTTCTCAAGGTCATCGACGCGGCCACCGAGGCGGTCAAGCAGGGAGGGACCCGCCGGGGCGCCAACATGGGGATCCTGCGGGTGGATCATCCGGATATCGAAGAGTTCATCGCCATGAAGATGGACGGCGAGAGCGTTGCCAACTTCAACATATCGGTGGCGGTCACGGACGATTTCATGCGGGCCCTCAAAAACGGCGGGACCTATGACATCGTCGACCCCTATCTGAAGAAAAAGGTGGGCAAGAAGAGCGCCCGCAAGGTCTTCGACGCCATCGTGCATTCGGCCTGGTTGGTGGGGGACCCGGGCCTGATCTTCATAGACCGCATCAACCAGCACAACCCCACCCGGGGGCTGGGACCCATCCGGGCCACCAATCCCTGCGGAGAGCAGCCGCTGCACGACTATGAATCCTGCAACCTGGGCTCCCTGAACCTGTCCCACTTCTACAGCCCCCGCAAAAAGGACCGCTTTGACTGGGACCGCTTCGCCAAATCCATCGGCACGGCCGTGCGGTTCCTGGACAACGTCATCGAGGTCAACCGCTATCCCCTGCCCCAGATCGAGGAGACCAGCAAGGCCAACCGCCGCATCGGCCTGGGTGTCATGGGCTGGGCCGACCTGCTCATCAAGATGAAGATCCGTTACGATACCCCGGAGGCCCTCGAGTTGGCGGAGAAGGTTGCCGGCTTCCTGCGTGCCGCGGCCGCAGAAGAGTCGCGGAATCTGGCCGAAAAGAGGGGAAGTTTCCCCAACATCGAGAAGTCTGTGTACAAGGGGAAGGCGATGCGCAACGCCACGGTGATCACCATCGCGCCGACCGGGACCATCTCCCGCCTGGCCGGGTGCTCTTCCAGCATCGAGCCTGTCTTCGCCCTGGAGTTCACCTCCAAGATCATCGATGGCGAGCTGAAGGATGTGCATCCCCTGTACGCGGAGTGGCGCGACCAGAACCCGGGCAGGCCGACCCCGGATTATTTCGTCACGGCCCACGACGTCACACCCGAGTGGCACATCCGGATGCAGGCCGCCTTCCAGAAGCATGTGGACAACTCGGTCTCCAAGACCATAAACTTCCCCAATTCCGCCACCGAGGCGGATGTGGACAAGGCCTACCGCCGGGCTTTCAAGCTCAAGACCAAGGGGATCACCATCTACCGCGACGGCTGCCGGGCCGAACAGGTGCTGTACAAGACCACTCCGGGTGTGAGCCGCCATCCCCTGGACCGGCCCGATTCCCTGCCTTCGGTCACGGACAAGATCAAGACCGGCTTCGGCAACCTCTATGTGACCATCTCCTTTCTCGATCAGAAACCGTTCGAGGTGTTCACCAGCATCGGCAAGAGCGGGTACACCACCATGGCGGACGCAGAGGCTATGGGCAGGATGATCTCCCTGGCCCTGCGCAGCGGGGTGGACCCCAAGGATGTCATCAGCCAGCTCAAGGGCATCGGGGGGTCCGAGCCCGTCTTTACGGAAGGCGGCCTGGTGCAGTCGCTGCCGGATGCCATCGCCAAGGTCCTGGAGCGCCATTTCGGGGAGACCAAGAACAATTCCAAGGACCTCTACCAGATCATCTGCAAGGTCTGCGGGGCCTCGCTGCCGGATGAGAAGTGCCCCACCTGCCCCAACTGCGGATGGAACCGGTGCAGCGGATCTTAGGAGAGGGCAATGATTGAGTTGGATGCGTTGTGGAAGGCGGGGAAGGACTTTCTGGGGACACGCTATCCCATCATCGCCGGTGCCATGACCTGGATCTCGGACAGCCACTTTACGGCCGCGGTATCCGAGGCCGGGGCCTTCGGGTCGCTGGCGGCCGGGAACATGCCGCCCGAGCTGCTGCACGAGGAAATCCAAAGAGTCAGGCAGGCCACGGATAAGCCCTTTGCCGTGAACCTCATCACCATCGCTCCCAACTATAAGGAGCATCTCCGCGTCGCCGCGGAAAACAGGGTCCCGTTCATCGTCTTTGCCGGGAGCTTCCCGCGCCGTCCCGAGATCCGGGCCGCCAAGGAGAGCGGCGCCCGTGTGATGAGCTTCGCTTCCACCGAGTCCATCGCACGCCACCTGATCGATAACGGGGTGGACGCCCTCATCCTGGAGGGGAGCGAGGCCGGCGGCCATGTGGGGCATGTGTCCCTCGGGATCCTGCTGCAGCAGGTGCTGTTCCGGGTCAAGGACGTGCCCATCTTCACGGCCGGCGGCATCGCCACGGGCGCCTACATCGCCCACCTGCTGCTCATGGGAGCGGCCGGGGTCCAGCTGGGCACGTATTTTGTGTGCACGGAGGAGTGTCGGACCCACCCGCGTTTCAAGGAGGCCTTTATCCGGGCCCGGGCCCGGGATGCGGTATCCACGCCTCAGATCAGCTCGGACCTCAGAGTCGTGGCCGTGCGCGCTTTGCGCAACAAGGGGCTGGACGAGTTCAACCAGCTGCAGATGGAGCTCATAGAAAAAATAAAGGCCAAAGAGATCTCACATGCAGAGGCCCAGTACGAGGTGGAGAGCTTCTGGGTGGGAGCCCTGCGCAAGGCTGTGCAGGAGGGGGATACCGAACGCGGATCGGTCATGGCCGGCCAGAGCATCGGGCTGGTGAAAAGCGTCCGTCCCCTCCGGGAAGCCCTGGACAGCCTGATCCGGGATACACGCGATCAGCTGGCCCGTGTGGAGGAACGGATGAGGGCTCTGGGTGCCGAATGAGAGCCGATCCGGCGGATCGTTCCGTCAGTCCCGCACCAGCTTGATCAGCCGGTCGAGCTCAGCCTGCTCTTCTCTCGAGAGCACGGTGTAATACCTGTCCTTATACTTGGTCAGGTTCAGGTAGGCCTGGGGCTTGTTGCCCTTTGAAAGGTAGGCTAGGCCCAGGTAGTAATATGTCTTCCCGGCTTCGGGGGCGATCTTCACGGCCTGTTCCCAGGACTGGATAGCGGCCTCGGTCCTGCCCCACTGCAAGTATGCCACGCCCCGGCTGGTGTAGGCCCCGGAATACTCGGGATCGATGGAGATGATGCGGTTGAACAGGTCGATCGCCCGGTCGTAGTCCCGCTGCTCCTTCAATGTCAGCCAGCGTGAGAGATGCAGCGCGCCCAGGCTCTGGAGGGCGTCCACATATTCGTCGTCGATGATGATGGCCCTCTCGAAGGCCATGATGGCCTTCTGGGGGGCACGGCTGTTCAGGTAGGCGATCCCCAGGTGCAGCCAGACATAGGGGTCCTGTTCCATGTGTATGGCATTTTCCTCTTCGAGGATCTCGATCACGGTGGCAAACTCATGGGCTTCGGTCAGGTATTCAGAATACAGGCGGAGCGTTTCATAGCTTTCCGGGAAACGTTCGAATCCGGTCTTGATGAAGTCCAGGGCCTTGCGCACTCTCCCGGATTCCTGGTAAAGCTTTGCCAGGTAGATGTATACCTGGTCGATGCACTTGGGATCCCGGGTCATCTGTTCGAGCTGGGAGATTCCCTGCTCAAGCTGGTCGACCTCCTTCAGGCTATAGGCTTCCATGACGCGGTTGTAGGCCGGAAGCAGGGTCTTGGCATCCTGGTCCGGTCCGAAGCGCTGATTTCGATTACCCCTCCGGGGGGAGATGTACCCCAGGTTCCTGAGACTGCTCATCAGGTTGGGATTGATGCGCCGGCTTTCCGTTCCGCCCCCACTGTCGACCAGGGATTCCGCAAGCCGGGCGAGCTTTTCCCTGTTCGTCTGCAGATCGCGCGTGTTGACCAGGTTTTGGCTTTCCTGGAAGTCCTTTTCGAGATCATAGATCTCGGGCAGTGGGGATTCGATGAACTTAAAACCCTGCTCGATGAAACCGGACAGCGGCGCCCATCCCAGGTTGTAATAAGGCTCGAGCGACTCGAAGTAGATCTGGCGGGCCGCCAGTTTCCTGCCCCGTACAGCCGGGATGAGCGAAAGGCCCTGGAGAGAGGGAGGTGGTTCCTTCTCCAGCAGGTCACACAGCGTGGGGAAGATGTCGATATGGGAGACCGGCTGTGAGACCTGAACGGGTGACATGCCGGGGTAATACAGGATGAGCGGGATCCACAGGGTAGGGTTGTAGGCCAGGATGCCGTGGGTCTCTTCACCGTGGTCACCAAGGGATTCGCCGTGGTCGGATACCAGGACGATCACGGTCGATGCATCTTGTCCGATCTTCTTGAGGAACTCCAGCAGACGGCCGATGATGGCATCCGTGTATACGACCTCGCCGTCGTAGGGCTGCTCCTTGTATTCGGTGAGGTACGGCTCCGGGGGCTCATAGGGATAGTGGGGATCGAACAGGTGAAGCCAGAGGAACCAGGGTGTTGCCACCTCCTGCAGCCATCCGATGGCCCGGCCCACAACCTGTTCGGCCGGCCTCTCCGCCTGGTAGAACTTGATGGCCCCCTTGACCTTGAACTCGTCATCATACACGTCGAATCCCTGGTCCAGGCCGAAGCGGGAATCCAGGCTGGACCCCGAGATGAAGGCGCCGGTCCTGTAGCCGAAGCCCTTCAAGTATTCTGCCAGGGTCGTGAAGCGCTCCTGCACGACGAAGGTCGTGTTGGTGTGCACACCGTGATAGAGAGGTGTGGCCCCGAGAAAGATGTTGGTGTGGGAGGGAAGGGTCAGGGTCGAGTGGGCGTAGGCTCGCGTAAAAATGGCCCCCTTCTCCGCCAGGCGGTCCATGACCGGAGTGGGGGGGGCATCGGCGGAATAGCAGCTCAGCCGGTCGGCCCGGAGTGTGTCGATGGTGATGACCAAGACGTTTAAAGGGGCCTCCGGCTCAGGGCCGGGTGAAGACAGGGTCAATGCCGGGAACAGGGCCAGACTGAGCATCACGCTCAATAGCAGAAAACGCTGTTTCCACATTTCTGTCCTCCTGGACCTCTAACGTTCCCCAACGCTACAGCTCTCCCTCTATGGATTAGACTAGGGTCTGGTGGCTTTTCTTTCAAAAAATTTAAAAAAAAAGAAAAAATCGGTGAATGGACGTTTCCTGGTGTTCGGATTACGATTATGATTGTAATATCGGCGCGGTGTTGATACCATTTTACGGCTTGCTGATGCTGGACCATGTCCGGGGTGTCAAGTCCGGATCGGAAGGAGAGTGATCATGAGAAACACATCATTGCTTTTAACGTTGGGGCTTTTGGCGGGGCTCCTGATCACGGGCCTCGACCTTCAGGCCCAGGATCAGGGTGTCTTCGACGAAGACCTGATCAAGAATTTCACCTTTCGCAACATCGGGCCGACCCGGCAGGGCGGACGGATCGTGGATTTCGCCGCGCATCCAAGCCGCCCCTTCACCTTCTATGTGGCTTCGGCTTCGGGTGGGCTCTGGAAGACCACGAACAACGGGACCACCTTCACCCCCATCTTCGATGACCAGAGTGTCATCTCCATCGGAGACGTGGCGGTCGCGCCCTCCGATCCCGAGATCGTGTGGGTGGGGACCGGCGAAGCCAACAATTCCCGCAGCGCCTATTGGGGAGATGGGGTGTACAAATCGACGGACGGCGGCAAGACCTGGAGCCACATGGGTCTCAAGGAGTCCCATCATGTCGGCCGCATCCTGATCCATCCCCGGAATCCGGACATCGTGTACGTGGCGGCCCTCGGGCACCTCTATTCCTTCAACGAGGAGCGGGGCCTGTACAAGACCACGGATGGGGGGAAGACCTGGGACAAGGTGCTCTTCATCAGCGAACGTGTGGGTGTCGTGGACGCGGCCATGGACCCGAACTCACCGGATACGCTCTACGCCGCCTCCTACGAGAAGGAGAGGCTCCCCTGGACCTTCGAGGAGTCTGGCCCGGGCAGCGCCATCTACCGGTCCCGGGATGCCGGCCGGACCTGGCAGAAGCTGGAAGGCGGCCTGCCGTCCGGGAAGATCGGCCGGATCGGGCTGGACGTGTTCCTGCGTGATCCGAAGATCGTGTATGCCACGATCGAGAATGCCAACCCCCGGCCCGAGACCGCAGCCAAGAAATCCGCTGCGGCCCGCAGGCGCCGGCCCCGGACCATGGGCGGCGAGATCTACCGCTCGGAGGACGGAGGGGACACCTGGACCAAGATGAACACGGATCGGGAGAGCGTCGGAGGCAGTCCCGGCTATTACTACGGCCAGATCCGGGTGGACCCCAACGACGATCAGACGATCTATGTGCTGAGCGTAAACCTGTTCCGCTCGCGGGACGGGGGCAAGAGCTGGGGCAAAGGGACCGAGCGCAACGCCGCCCCCATGACCCACTCCGACCACCATGCGCTCTGGATCGATCCCGAAAACTCCCAGCGCATGCTGCTGGGAAACGACGGCGGCCTCTACATCACCTATGACAAGGGTGCGACCTGGGACCACTACCAGAACCTGCCCCTGGCCCAGTACTATGCCATCGGTGTGGACATGGAGAGTCCCTACCACGTCTACGGCGGCCTTCAGGATAACGGCTCCTGGAAGGGCCCCAGCAACGGTCCCTCGGGACGCGTGACACGGGGCGACTGGAGCTCAACCGGCGGGGGGGACGGCATGTATAACCAGGTCGACCCCAACGACGGCCGCTGGCTCTATAATGAATCCCAGTTCGGTATGATCCAGCGCGTGGATCAGAAGACCCGGGTGTCGAAGAGCATCAGGCCCCGCGTGGAAAAGGGTCAGCCGGCGCTGCGCTTCAACTGGTGTGCCCCCATCCACCTCTCGCCCCACAACAGCAGCATAGTGTATTTCGCCGGCAACGTGCTCTTCCGTTCCATGGACCGGGGGGATAACTGGCAGGCGATAAGCCCAGACCTGACCCTGAACGATCCGGTCAAGACCGCGGGCAAGGGCAACATCCAGTACTGCACCATCGTGACCGTCTCCGAGTCGCCGGTGACCCCGGGGGTCATCTGGGGGGGTACCGATGACGGCAAGGTGCACCTCACGGAGAATGGCGGGGCCGCCTGGACCGAGCTGACCGAGAACCTGGTCGCCGCGGGCGCACCCCGGGACTACTGGGTGAGCCGGGTGTTCGCGTCCCCGCATGCCGCGGGTACGGCCTACGTGTCCAAGACCGGATACCGGCGGGACGACTTCCGCGCCTTCCTGTACAAGACCACGGACAGTGGGAAGACCTGGGCGGACATCAGCGGCAACCTGCCTGGCGAATCCATCAATGTGGTGGTCCAGGACCGGAAGAATCCTGGCCTGCTCTTCGTTGGCACGGACATGGGGGTCTACGTTTCCATCGATGACGGCAAGACCTGGGTAAGCATGCGCAACAACATGCCCACCAACGCCGTGCATGATCTCCTGGTCCATCCCAGGGAGAACGACCTGGTGGCGGGCACCCACGGCCGCGGCATCTTCATCACGGACGTGTCCCCCCTCCAGGAGCTGGCTGAGGAGGTCTTGGCCGAGGACGTACACCTATTCGCCGTGAAGCCCAGGGTGCGCCGCAGCACCACGGCATCCATGTTCGATGCCTTTTCCGGGCACAGGACCTTCTCCGCGGCCAACGAGCCCGCGGGCCTGGTCATCTATTACTACCTGAAGGACGAGGCGGCCGAGAAACCCAAGATCACCATCAGCGATCCCTATGGTAAGTCTTTGCGCAGCCTGACCGGTGTGACGGCCAGGGGCATCCACAGCGTGGCATGGAACATGAGGGCGCCCCGGCAGCGAGGGCGGCAGGCCCAGGCCGAACCGTCTTCCGGCGTCACCGAATATGTCGTCACACTGGAGCTGGGGGACACCAAGCTCACTCAGAAGGCGGTCGTCCGCCAAGGGCACTAGGCCGCAAGATTATCTTGTCTTCGCGTTTTGCGCGGGCTTCCAGCCCGCTGCCGAGGCCTGCGCCTATTTCTTCTTGGTTTTCGCTTTGCTGCGGCCCGCATCCAGGTGGTCGAAGTTCAGGGCTGCGTTGAACACCAGCATGTAGCTCCCCCAGGTCTGATGCCGCCACATGGGGTTGATGGCGAACAGCAGCACATGGCCCTCACCCAGCGGGATGTCCACCAACGCCGCCCGGTTCTGGAGTCCCTCGGCTCCGTCCAGCATGCCGCTGATGAGCAGCTTGTCCTTGCCCGAGAAGCGCAGCAGTACGCGCATGGTCTGCAGGTCCGGGGGTAGAAACAGGTTGAGCATGTCGCGGAATTCCGGCGGGATGCCGCCCCCGCCGCCTGCGGTCTTCGGACCCTTGCGCGGCCGGCCCTGGATGACATCGGGGTCCTTAAGGCTGCCGCGGCCGCTGGGCCGGCCCTGGGACCCGCCCTCCAGCAGGGCCGAAAGATCCACGCCTCCGGAGGCAGCGGCCATCCCTGTCTCAAAGACCGGCGCTCCGCTGAAATACACACCCAACGTGTTGTCGTAGCCGTAGGTCACAGGGCTGCGGCGGTCGATGACACGGGCCTTAAGCACCGATCCGGACATCATGAGCTCCTCCGGCTTGATCACGGCCACGCTCTCCACCATGCCGTAATCCATGGCCAGGGCGGCGTTGGCGGCAATGGGGATGAAGAGTCCGCCGTCCCGCACAAAGCGGTGCAGGTTCGCTATGCCCTGCATCTCGATGCCCCCGCGGATGTCCTCTCGCGAATCCGGGCCTCCCAGATGCGGGTATTCATCGGTCTTCATCCAGGGGATGGGATCGTCTCCGCCGATGCCGTTGACCAAGCGCTGGGGCTGGCCGAACACGACGGGCGGGAAGATGATCACATCGTACTTGCTCCTGAGATCCGCCGTGTCCCGGATGTCGTGGACCGAGATGTAGGAGTAGGGGATGCCGGATTTCTCGAAGGCGATGCGGAACCAGCCCTCGTTCTGGGTGAACACCCAGGTGTGCAGGATGGCGATGCGGGGGACCGCCAGTTCGTGGGTTTTGACGTCCGGCATCTCGCCAGCGCCGAAGGCGGTGAGCCCTAATTTCTTGACGGCCAGGTCCAGGCGGTCTCCCAGGTCGGAGGGATTGCCCTCGGCGGGAAAGATGAAACTTCCGGCATTGAAACTGCGTTCCCCGGATTTGAAGCTGCCTTCCGCCGCCAGGATGTTACCATCCTCGAGCGCGTAACGCAGCTGCATGAGTGCGATCTCGGCGTTGTGATTGATGAGCCAGGCCTTGGCCTTGCCGCCCCCTTCGATCCTGCCCTGGGGCCGGACATCCTGGGTCAGCATGGTCATGGGAACCTCCAGGACCTCGGTATCCACGATGCGGGCGGTCTTGACGTTGTGGAGGGGCCCCAGGGTCCATCCGGTGTCGTCGTAGGG
>JAUXEH010000239.1 GCA_030620655.1 Candidatus Aminicenantota bacterium
CATGCCCTGGCCGGGGCCATGATCTTCTTCTCCGGCCTGAGTGTCCAATTCCTCGGGCTGTAGGCCTGAAACCGTGAAATTTGCCGTAGACTGCATGCTGGGCAAGCTGGCCCGCTGTCTCGAGTGCAATGCCCGGCTGCAGACGTGTTTTCTGGAAAGGAACGCATCAAAACGACATGGAGGACACGATTGCGGATATCCTCAGGAAAGGGTAAAATAGCCTTCGAGGCGGATCCCGGATGCACACCTCCATGCGGACGCAAACACTGATCTTGGTATGCCTGGTGGGACTCATCCCGGCTTCTGTTCCCGGATACGCATCCCCCCCGGCAGGGATCCAGGCCCAGCAGGTGGATGTGGACGAGCTGTTCCGCCGGGCCCTCCGCCTGGGCCGCGAGGGGCGTTTCGACGAAGCCCGCCGCATCTGCCTCTCCATCCTGGAACAGGCGCCGGAGTATCACGATGTGCGCGTCTACCTGGGGAGGCTGCATCTCTGGCAGCATGAATATGATGCGGGCCGCCGCGAGCTGCAGGCCGTCTTGACGCAGGTCCCGGATCACAGCGACGCCCTCAATGCCATGATCGACGCGGAGCTGTGGTCGGATCATTCGGATGCCGCCCTGGAATACTGCAACCGGGGCCTCGCGTATCACCCCGAAAACCAGGACTTCCTCTGGAAAAGGACCCGCATCCTCTATCTCCGGGAAGACTATCATGCCGCGGCCGACACGCTGCGACGGCTGCTCTCGATCAGCCCCGAGCATGCGGAAGGCCTGCGGATGGAGCGCCTGATCCAGTCCTCCGTGCGACTCCTGGAATTCAGCCAGACCTACCGCCTGGACCTCCTGGACCGGAAGACGCAGGATCCCCAGCCCTGGCATTTCTTCAGCCTGGACGCCGCCTATTATGCCGGCTTCGGCCCCCTGATCGGCCGGGTCAACTATGCCAGCCGCGACTACGGAGCCGGCCGCACCGACGGGACTCAGTTCGAGCTGGACAGCTATCCGGTCTTCAGCCAGCGCTTCTACGCATATCTCAACGCCGGCTACTCCTCGGATGCCATCTTCCCGCGCTACCGCCTGGGAGGCGAGCTCTATGCCAACCTACCGAAGGCCTTCGAGCTGTCGGCCGGCCTCCGCTACCTGCAGTTCGAGGATGCCCGTGTCTTCATCTACACCGGGACCCTGGGGAAATACCACAAAGACTGGTGGTTCTCCTTCCGGCCGTCTTTCTCCTCCGACACGGTTGGCTCCGGTGTGTCCGGGCTGCTGTGGGTCCGCCGTTATTTCCGCTCCTCAGACGAGTACATCGGCCTGCTGGCCGGGTTCGGGAACTCGCCCATCGAGCTCAACTTCCTGGAAGACATAGCGCGTTACAGTTCCTATCAGATCGGCCTGGAGTTCAAGAAGCCCCTCTCCGGTGTCATACTCCTCCGCGGCCATGTTCGGTACGAGCGGGAGGAATATCAGCCGGATGTGTTCGGCAACCGGTTCGTCCTGTACTTCCGGTTCGAAGAGCGGATCTACAGAAAGTATTGATGCTGCGCCGCGCCCGGGATCTCCTGTTTAGCTCTCCGTTTTGAATCCCTTCCGCTCCATCTCCCCCCAGCCGACCTTGCCCTGGAGGAAGTCGAAGAAGGCCTTGAAGCGGACCCAGGCCAGATACTGCCGGTAGACGAAATTCTCCAGGACAGCGAACAGGATGAGGGTGACCACGTCCTTGATCCGGGGATACCGGCGCAGGGAGTACTCCTCGATCAGGATCGACAGCAGGGAGAGCATGATGCCCAGGTTCAGTGCCAGGAGGAAAAACAGGATGGCGAAAGGCGTGTTGATCCGCCCCAGGACGAGGCTGACGGCAAAGAGCAGGTAGCCGGTGAACTCGACGAAGGGGCCCAGCATCTCGAATATGACATAGAAGGGCATCGCGAACATGCCGGTCACACCGTAACGGGGATTCATGAACAGCCTCCGGTTGTGAAGGAGGACCTCGACCAGCCCGCGGTGCCACCGGTTCCTTTGCCGGGTCAGTGTCCTGAGGGATTCTGGGGCCTCGGTCCAGCAGATGGGGTCGGGGATGAAGGGCATGCGGTATTGGATCTTCTTTTCGTGCAGATACTTTCTCATACGGATGACCAGGTCCATGTCTTCGCCGATGGTCTTGGTGCGGTATCCGCCGCAGGCGAGTGCCGTGTCCTTGCGGAAGACGCCGAATGCCCCGGAGATGATCAGGATGCCCCTCAGCATGCTCAGGCCCAGACGGCCCCCGAGGAAAGCCCGGAAGTACTCGATGATCTGGAATCGCGCCAGGATATTGCGAGGCAGGCTCACGGATACCACCTGCCCGGATTTGACCCGGCACCCGTTGCTCAGCCGGATCACCCCCCCGGCGGCGTGGGTCCTTTCCGGGTCTTCCAGAAAGGGGCGGATCATCTTGAGCAGGGCGTCCTTTTCCAGCAGGGAGTCGCTGTCTATGGCGCAGAAGAGGGGGAACTGGGACACGTTGAGCCCGGCGTTCAACGCGTCGGCCTTGCCGCCGTTCTCCTTGTCCACCACCACCAACTTCGAGTGGTGGGGGGAGGCGTAGATGCCCCGCACCTTTTGGGAATCGAGCACCCGCCGGAAGACCTTATGGGTCAACTTGAGGTCGAAGGTCCGGACCAGCTTGTCCAAGGTGGTGTCGGAGGACCCGTCATTGACCACGATGATCTCGAACTGGGGGTATTCCATAGACAGCAGGGACTCCACGTTCTCGACGATCGTGGCCTCCTCATTGAAGGCCGGGGCGATGATGGATATGGGCTTGACCAGGGGGAGGTGGAAGAGTTTCTTGTAGTTGACATAGGCCGTGAGGTTGCGGTGGCTGTAGATTCCGTACATGGACAGGAGCGTCAGGAGGATGTAGAACGTATTCAACGCAAAGAAGTAGGCCAGGATCATGATCGTGATGATGTTGAAGGCCGTATCCATAGGTCCGTTCACCCGGTTGGCTGGAAGAATGCCGTCTCCTCCAGGACCATGCGTGCCATGTCCGCGGCATAGCGGTCCGCCCTCTGCGCCGCGATCTCCTTCAGATGTTTGAGGCCGGCGCCACCCAGGTTGGCCAGCGCGAACCCGGCATTGCGGCGGCAGTGCCAGTGGGGCGAGAACATCCCCCTGCGCAGTGTTTCCAGGGAGGTCGTTACGTGCAGCCGCCCCAGGCTCTTCAGCGCCTGGGCCTGGACCTCCCAGGCGTCGTCCTTTGTCAGTCCGGCCAGGGCCCGTGTGACCGGTTTGACCAGGATGTTCAGCCGCCCCAAGGCTCGGGCCACCCGGACCCGCACCTCCATGTCCGGATGTCCCGCGAACTCCAGGATCAGGTCGTACATGCTGGGCAGGGGGATGGCCCCCACCATCTCGATCAGGGCCCCCAGTTTCGGAGCCGACATGGAATCATTCAGATAGGGCCGTATGTGGTTTTCGATCTTCCGGCCCAGGCTGTACATCAGGTTCATGGAGGCCCGCAGGTCCGGCTCCGGGGTCTCCGCGAAGGTCTGGAAGATCCAATCGATCAAGACAGGATGGGAAATGTCGGATAGGGTATCGATGACCGCCAGCCGGACGGCCGGGTTCCCCTGCATGAGGGTAAGCAGCAGGGGGAAGTCCTCCTCGTCCACGAACAGGATGAAGGGGCGTATAGCCCTCAATCGGATGTGTATGAAGTGGCTGCGGATGTCTCTGAGCAGACGCTCCTTGAGGGCCAGGTCGTAGATCAGCTTCAGGCGGTCCCTTTCGGGCCCGGATATGGTCATGGCGTAATCCACCACGACACGGGTCAGTATCCGAGGGGTGCCGGAATATGTCTCCGCGACCTTGTGGGCCACACCTTCGTCCGGTGCGCTCATGGCCAGCAGGATATCCGTCTCCAGTACTTCCGACAGGATTTCCAGTTTGCGTTCGCGGGACCAGAGGACGATCCTGCGCACGATGATGAAGACGAAGATCGAGAGGGCGAAGAACAGCAGGAAGACGAGGCTGTAGCCTACGATTATGAGGGGAATGCTCATTTTTCAGCGGACAGGATCTTTGTCACTTTGGACATCAGGACCTGGGGGGAGTAGGGTTTCACGATGTAGTCCACCGCCCCCTTTTCCAGGCCTTCCAGGATATCCGACTCCCGAGACAGGGAGCTGAGGATGATGACCGGGATGTGTTCCGCGGCCTTCTCCTCCTTCAGATGGGTGAGGAACTGGTAGCCGTTCATCCCGGGCATCATGATGTCCAGCAGGATCAGGTCGGGGAGGACCGAGAGGGCGGTGTTCAAACCTTCCTCCGCGTTGGAGATGGCGATGACGCTGTACTCTTTCTGACGCAGGAAGTGCTCGAGGGATTTGGCGGTTATCTTTTCGTCATCGATCACCAGGATGGTGGGCCGGGTCCTTTCCGGTTTACGGCGGGTCTGGGGTGCCGGTTCCTTTTTCTTCTTCAGGGTCGGCCAGGATTTCCGGCACCTGTCCAGCTCGATGATCAACTGCTCCAGGGTGCCGAGCTCATGCTGCAGACAGTCGATCTCTTTAGCCGTCCACTCGATGGTGGCCGCATCTCCCGCCTCTTCCAGGCGCTCTTTTTCTTTCCCGGCCAACTCCAGGACGTCTTCGATGTTGGCGATGGTCAGCTCCACCAGTTTGTTGAGCTTGACCTGATTCTGACGGATGCCCCAGAGCAGTTTCCTGTATCTCGTCGTCAGAGGCTCCTGGGGCTTATCCCGGTCTTTGCTGGAGGCCGACATCTTCTCCATCTTATAGATTTATGGTTTTTTTGGCAAGCCCGGCTCAGCAGGGGAATCCGCTGTCTCTCCTCTCGTTGGCAATGACATGGGCGTTCTCTATGACGCCCTCTGTTATTTTTCAGGGATCAGGATCATGACCTTTTCTGCCACCGTCTCGATCTTCCGGCGTGTGAAAAAGACCGGGAAATACTTGCCCTGCGACCAGATCTCGAACAGGTCCCGGTAGTGCGGAGACCCGGGATCTCCGGACTGTCCCGGTGAATTGGTGCCCAGCGAGAGGTCCCAGTCCGAAAGATCGACGATGATGCGGAAGCTGGCGCCGGAGGTTTGATTGAACCCGCCGGAGGTCTGG
>JAUXEH010000363.1 GCA_030620655.1 Candidatus Aminicenantota bacterium
CAGGCTCTCTCCGGCAAACCGGTCCAGGACCGGTGTTATCACCGGGTCCTCGTTCATGAAACCCTGGGAATGGGCCCGCATCTGGTCCGGGAACACGATCAGGAGATTGGGGGGCTTTTTCGCCGCTGTTTTGGAACAGCCCTGGAACAGGGAAGGGCCCAGGGCGGCCCCGGCAAGGCAGGCCCCCGACCGTTTGAGAAACTCACGTCGGCCCAGAAATTTGTTGTCACCCATAGCAGGAAGATTATCTCCCATCGACGGGCTGGATTCAAGACATGAATTTTAGGGATGAGCAAAATAAGGCGATCAGAGGAAGGTCCTTTTCCTTCCGAGTCCATGGGGTTGGTGGGGGGGTCTTCGGCGAGGAGGGAAAGGGACCTTCCTCTGCACGATTTATCAGCTTAGAGCTGTAATCTCATCACAGAAACAAAACTGTGAGCTATTTCTGAGGAGTTTCCTCTGCGCAGAGCTTGCCCCGGCTCAGGGTTCGGCCGCACATATTGGATTGCATTGAATTTGGTCATTTGCTAGTATTGAGATGACCCGATCCGGATACAACTTTCTTGATCGCAATTCCGTAATAAAGAAGGGGAGAGGCTTTGAATAAGCAGATTGAGATCATGACCCGGCAGCGGTGGAGAGCGCCTGCTTTTCTGATTCTGGCGTTGTGTGCAGCCGCCGCAGGGTGCAGTATGACCCGGATGGCCGCCAAACAGACTACAGCCGTCATGATTTTAGCTGCGCCGACCTACGACAGAGAGAGCGACCTGGTGCTCGCCGAACAAGCCAGCGCGAGCAACCTGAAGATGATGGAAGGCCTCCTCGAGGTTACTCCCGATGACGCAGATCTCCTCCTGCTCACGTCCGGCAGCTTCACACGCTACGCCTTCGGATTCATCGAGGAAGAGGTAGAGATCGCGGATGAGCAGTATGACTTCGAGAGGAAAGCGGCTCAGGTGAAAAGGGCGGTTGATTTCTATGCGAGAGGCAGAGAATACGGGATGCGGTGGATCGCCCTGCATCAGGACAATTTTCCCGCGGTCGTCGACCAGCATCTGGACAGGCTGGCGGCAGAGCTGCAGGAGTTCAAGAAGGAAGATGTCCCGGGCCTGTTCTGGACCGCATATGCCTGGGGGAGTATCATCAACCTGCAGCAGAGCGAACCCGCCCGCCTGGCTGAATTGAGCAAGGTCGAGCTGATGATGGAGCGGGTCATGGACCTGGATGAGGCCTATTTCTTCGGCGGCTCCCATCTGTTCTATGGGACCTTTTACGGCAGTCGGCCTGAGATGCTGGGCGGAGATCCGGCGCGGTCAAAGAGGCATCTGCTGCGGGCCATTGAGTTAACCGGAGGCAGGTACCTCATGGCGAGATACCTTCTGGCAAAGTTTTATGCCGTCCAGACTCAGGACAGGGAGCTCTTTGAAACCACCTTGCGTGAGATACTCGAGGCCCCGCCCGACCTCTACCCGGAGCAGCGCCTGGCAAATGAGTTGGCCAAGCGCCGCGCCAGGCGTCTGTTGGAACGCATCGATGATCTATTCTTCTTACCCTGTGATAATTCACATGGAATCTATTGATATTACATGTATTACGTGAAATATCGACATTTTTATGAATTATTCAGGTTGAGTCCTTGGGTGCTAAGTTTGAATTGATTGGAGAATACACATGACGGTCTTGATGAAGAGAGCTTGCGTTGTCCTGCTCGTTTTCTTGGTGCTGAGTGCGGTTTTACAGGGGAAAACGGTCATAAAAATGGCGACCCTGGCACCATCCGATTCCACCTGGACGAACATGATGAAGCAGATGATCAAGGAGGTGATGGATAAGAGCGGGGGTGAAATCGAGTTCAAGCTGTATCCGGGAGGCGTGCTGGGAGACGAGAGGGACATGGTGCGCCGGATGCAGATCGGACAGCTGCACGCCTGTGCCATGACATCCGTGGGGCTTTCGATCATCCAGAAGGAATCTCTGATCTTCCAGCTCCCGCTCATGTTCGAAAATTACCAGGAGCTGGACTATGCCCGCGACAAATTACTGGAGAGGATGGAGACAGCATTTGTGCAGAGGGGATATGTGTTGTTGGGTTGGGGAGATGTGGGCCCAGCTTATCTGTTTTCGCGACGGCGGATCCAGAGCAAGGAGGACGTGCGGAAACGCAAGGTCTGGGGTTGGGTGGATGATCAGATCGCGATGGCACTTTACAAAGAGGCCGGCATTACTCCCATCCCTCTCTCGATCTCCGAGGTCCTTACCTCTCTCCAGACCGGAGTGATCGACACGGTGCCTTCGACTCCACTGGCTTGCGTAGCCCTGCAGTGGTTCAACAGGTTGGATTACATGATCGATCTTCCCCTGTCGATCAGCGTCGGCGCCACTGTGATCACCCAGAAGAGCTTCGACCGTTTAAGTCCTGAATCCCGGGAAATTCTTATCCTGACGGCTAAGAAATACCATCAGAGTATGACGCAGAAGATACGGGAAGAGAACGACAAATCCCTGGTAACGCTGCAAAATAATGGGATCGAAATGACCCCCGTATCCGAGGAGACCAGACAAGACTGGGAATCGATCGCCTTGGGTGTCAGAAAAAATCTCGTGGGCAAGCTGTATTCGCAAAGCCTGCTCGATGAGCTCATACGGCTGGTCCAGGAATACCGCTCCGATGTTGGCCGATGAAAGCGATCGCCGCCATCGACAGAGTCCTCTTCAAGTTTGAGCGGGCCTTTCTATTGGCCGTTCTTGCCTCTATGGTCGGGCTCTCCTGTCTTCAGATCATACTGCGGAACTTTTTTGCCACCGGGATCGTCTCCGCGGATATCGTGATCCGCCATTTGACGCTGGGGCTGACATTTTTGGGGGCGTCCTTAGCCACTCGAGAAGGACGGCATTTAAAGATCGATATCGTGCCTCGGGTGGTCCCGAAGCGCCTAAAAGGCCTGCTCAGCGTGATCACTGGAACACTATCGGTGGCAGTGTGTGTCATCCTGGCCAGGGCGGGCTGGAATTTTGTCCTGCTCGAAAAACAGTCACAGTCCATGTTCGCCGGCGGCATCCCGCTCTGGGTGCCCAAGCTGATCATTCCCCTGGGGTTCCTGTTGATCGCGTTC
>JAUXEH010000329.1 GCA_030620655.1 Candidatus Aminicenantota bacterium
GCTGAGCTATGAGATCTCCATTCCTTTCTCCCTGCTGACACCATTCCGGCCATTCCTCCAGGGCAGCTGGGGGATAAACCTGGCTTATGCGGACAGGGACGGGGAGGAGCGCGAGGTCCTCCAGCTCTACCCGGATCCCGGATACGACACCGAGCTTTCCAATCAGCGCCGGGGCGAAATCTTTGACTTCGTCCTCCGCAGCTCACGCCTGCGTCCCGAGATGCAGGGGGTGATGACCGCCTCCCATTACACCGATGATGCACCCAAGACTCTGATCCTGGGCATCCAGAATCCGGGGGCTGAAGGAGAATGGACCCTGCGCTACAACCTCAGCTCCGCACGGGTCAATCGGGATGGACTCACGAAGTTCCGGGTTGCACCGGGCAGGAATCGCATCGAGTGGGATCTGGACGGGGAGGAATTCCCCTCCGCGGCCTATGTGCTGAGCGTGGGCGTCATCGATGCCCGAGGTTCCCTGCGCTTCACGCAGGACAATCCCTTTTTTGTCCTGAACCGCTCGGAGCTCGAGGAGCTCGCCCGAAAGCTGGATCAAGCCAAGGCCGGCGAGCTTTATGAAGAAAATGTGCGGTTCCGGAACAGCTTACCCAGCGTGGAGCTCCGCCTGGGCAGCATCGATGATTTCCTGACGAGTGCCTATCCGCATGTGGACATGACCCGGATCCACCAGGAGTATGTGGACCTCGAGTTCCTGGTGGACAAAATCTCCGAGGGAAAACCGGCGCTTTTTCTCCCCGGCCGGATCGGGCGCCTGGCGCACAGGTCTGAAATCGACGGCTCCCTGCAGCCGTATTCGGTCTATGTGCCCGATTACTATGACGGGGAAGAAGCCCTACCCCTGTATGTCACGCTGCACGGAAGCGGCGTGGACGAAAGGCAGACCATACAGTATGTAGCCCAGACCCTGTTCGATTTTCGCATGCGCGGGAAGGCCGGCCGCTTTATCGTCCTGGCCCCTCAGGGTCGGGGGCTGTCCGACTGGTACCTGGGTGATGCCGGAACAGATGTTATGGAATGCATAGCGCATGTGAAGACCCTCTACAACATCGATGAAAAGCGCATCATGCTGGACGGCTTTTCCATGGGTGGATACGGGGCCTGGCGGCTGGGCCTGAGCTTCCCCGAAGTCTTCAAGGCCGTGGTCGTCCGCTCCGGTGCCGTCTCCCCTCCACCAGAGCGCGGGGGCGAGAACATCCTCGATCTGATGCGGCCCGGTATCCCCAACAGCTATTTTGTGGTACATGGGGCCAAGGACAACGCGGTTCCCGTGGTAAACGCGCGGCGGGCCGCACAGAAGATGAAGGAAACCGGGATAGACCACCGCTATGTAGAGATCAAGAAGGCGGCGCACAGCGGTTATGACAAGTGGGACGAGATCCTCGGATGGCTGAAGCGCAAGGTGGGCTGGGAGGATGCGAGTACCATGCGCAAAGGGCCTCGGAAGAAACGCTCGCGTTCGTGATTTCAATTTGAAATTGGAAATTGTGATACGGGTGAATTATAATTTCGGCATGTTTCTCCCCCCCAGGAAAACGCTGGCATTCTCCCTGATCACACTCCTTGCCCTTTCCCAGGGAACTCGGCTGCTATCCGCCTGTACTGATTCGGGAGTGGTACACGGAGTCGTCAGGACCATCCACCAGGTACCCCTCACGGATGTGGAGATGACCCTGGTCGGACCCGCCCTCGAGGGAAAAGAACACACCATGGTTACGGATGCACGAGGGTACTATCGATTCGTCAGCCTGGAGCCTGGAATCTACTCGCTGTCAGCAGAGAAGAGCGGCTATGTGGCTCAGATCCGGCAGGGATTTCGAGCATCAGGGGAAGAAGCTCCCGTGGAAGTAGATCTTTTCCTGTCTCAGGACTCAGCAGGAACCGGGCAAGCCCCGACTGAGATAGAAGTCATAGATTTGCAGGGGGCCGCTCCGATGACCACGGAGATGCCGTTCGAATATTTGAGTTTTATCCCTTCGGCACGGCACCTCTCGGGGCAGCTGGCACATGCCGCTGGCGTGCACTCTGAATCTGCATTCGGAGCCTCCGAAAGCCTGGCCCAGAGCTTCCGACTGGACGGGTTTTCCCTGGACAGCCCGGAGACGGGAGCACTGGCCGTCAACCTGGATTATGATGCCCTGGAAAAGATCACGGTTTCCGGTCCGGGAGTGCCGGCTGAGGTAGGGGAGTTCAGCGGAGCCGTGGTGGATGTGAAGACAAGAACAGGGGACGGCAGGATTGGAGGGTTGTTCACACTGTTCATGCAGCTGCCTGAGTGGCACAACCGGAACAGCACAGATCCCGAGGTCGCACAGAAACGATTCGAAGAGGCGTATGGTGCACATTTCAGCCTGGGCGGTCCCCTGGTCGCAGATCGGCTCTGGGTTTTCACAGCGGGCCGGGCCGGTTACTGGAAAGAGTTCAGCGAGGATTGGCCTCCGGAATATTCCGAATGGGGCAATGCGTGGAACTTCCTGGGAAAAGTCACATGGGCGTTGGGCCCGAACCACAGGCTGTCGGGTTTGGTGGAATGGGACAGGGACCAGGTGGACAACGTCGAGGCCGGCCCTTTCACGGCCCCGGAGGCCGTCCCCTTTCAGTGGGTCAACCATGGCTTGGTCGGCTTGACATGGGAAGGCCGGTTGTCCCGGCAAACCCTGCTGGATCTCAGGTTGGGGGCGTATTTCCAGCGCGGCCGGTTGGAACCCCAGTCCGATGATCCTCCCCACCTCGATCTGGGGACCGGCATCCTCTCCGGCAACTATCTGGAGTTCTGGGCATATCCCCAGGAGCGCTATTCCCTGAACACCACACTCAGCCATCTGATCGACAGCCGGGTTCTGGGGCGACATGGCCTGAAAGCGGGACTGGAAGGCGAGATTGCCCCCCTGCGCGATCTTCGGGGCATCCCTGGTGGCCGTTTGTTCCTGGACTATTCAGGGGAGCCCTATCTCATGATCGCCTGGGGAGGGTATGAGCGGAGGCCCGAGACCCGGAGGCTCTCCGTCTTCGTACAGGATTCCTGGTCGCTGCCGGGAAACCGGATCGTGCTCGATCTGGGCATCCGGCTCCGTTATGTGCGGGGCTACCTGGAGAGCTTCGAGGGCGCCGCATTCGCACCCCGGACCGGCATCGCCCCCCGCCTGGGTTTTGTCTGGGACTTGGGAGCGGACCACCGCACCATCCTAAAGGGGCATTACGGGAAATATTACCACGGCACCAGAGCGGCCTATTACATGAACCTGGAAGCAGAGGAACTTTATCAGGAATTTTTCTGGGACAACGGGGAATGGGTCCTCTATTTCGAGGACCCCTGGGAAGAATACATCATAGATCCGAACCTGCGCATGCCTTTCATGCGGCAGTACGTCCTCAGCCTGGGCAGGGAGATCTACCAGGACTGGAACGTGGAGATCGCGTATATCGACCGAATGCACCACGATTTTATCGATCGCGTTAACCTGAGCGGGAATTGGATCGAAACCAGGTTTACCGATGAGGTGACCGGCGAGACCTTCC